>NZ_JAINEZ010000007.1:0-97062 GCF_019873065.1 Sphingobium sp. PNB | reverse complement strand
CAGCCCACCCCCTAACCCCCTCCCGCCTGCGGGAGGGGGAATGTCCGCAATCCAACCCAAATCGGCAGAGGTCGGCGCCGATCTACCCTGTCACTTCCAGCTTCTGGAGCGTCATGCGTTGCAGCGCCGCTTCATCGACGGCAAGGCCCAGGCCCGGCCCCGTCGGAACCGTCACGGCGCCATTCTCTATCGCCATGGCGCCTTCCGCGATCAGGGGATCGTCGCCCAGCACGCCCACGCCGAAGACGAACTCCGCCGCGCCGAAGGTGCGGGCCGCCGGGACCGAGGCGCAGAAATGCGCAGCCGCCGCCGCTTCGAGTTGGGAGGCGACCGCCAGGCCTCCGCAATTGATACCGATGCCATGCGCCTCGCCCAGCGCCGCGATCTTGCGGGCGGGGGTCAGGCCGCCGACCTTGTAGAGCTTGATGCAATATACATCCGCCGCCGCCGCATCCGCGATGCGGGCCGCGTCCTGGAGCGTGAACAGGCTTTCGTCGGCCATGATGGGAACGCCGCCCGCCTTGGCCCGGATCGCGGCCATGGCGCGCAGATCGGCCCGCTCCACCGGCTGTTCGCAATAGCCCACATCCATGTCGCGCAGGGCGTTGAGAGCCGACACCGTGTCCGCCGCCGTCCAGCCGGTATTGGGATCGACGCCGATCATGATGTCCGGCCCGACCGCCGCCCGCACCTGTTCGAAATTGGCGACGTCCGTCCGCCAGCCGCCCTTGCCCGCCGCCTTCAGGCACAGCACCCGGATGCCGAATTCCTCGACGGCGCGGCGGGCGTCCGCGACCATCCGGGCGGGATCGTCATAGAGGCTGACCGACCATTCCAGCGGGATCGCGGCATTGGCCCGCCCGCCGATCAGCGCGTGGACGGGCAGGCCCACCGCCTTGCCGAATGCATCGTGCAGCGCGATGTCGACCAGCGCCCGCGCCGCCGGATTGCCCGCCAGCCGCGATGTCAGCAGGCCGTCGATCGATTCCAGGTCGCACACCCGCTTGCCGATCAGCAGCGGTCCGTAGATGTCCCTGATCGCGCCGATCACGCTATGCACCGTATCGGCGACGAAATGGCCGGGGCTGATCGGACGGATCTGGGCGATGCCGGTCACGCCCTCCGCATGGATCTTGAGCAGGACGGGCTTGCCCAGCAACTGGTCCGAAGGCCCGGTGTCGTAGCTGCCGCTGGAGAAAGTGCGCTTCAGCCGGACCGGCAGTTCGGTGACGTGCAGTTCTATCCTCTCGATGCGCATCATGCGGCCGCCCGGCTGTCGTTGCGCCATTGCGCCAGCACGATGTCGGCGCCCCGTTCCCCGAGCGCGATGGTCGGCGCATTGGTGTTGGACGAGGGAATGGTCGGGAAGATGGAGGAATCGATCACCCGCAAATTGCCGACGCCGCGCACCCGCAGTTGCGGATCGACCACCGCCTCCGCATCGGTCCCCGCCTTGCAGCTTCCGACGATATGCCAGGTGGTCTGCGTCGTTTCCCGGATATAGTCGATGATCTCCTCATCGGTGACGGTGGCGTCGCCGGGCCGCGTCTCCCGCACGATCATCGCCCGCATCGCGGGATGGGAGGCGACGTTCCGCACCGCCTTGATCCCCGCCAGCAGCACGCCGACATCATGCGGATCGTCGCAATATCTGGGGTCGATCTTCGGATAGGCGACGGGATCGGGCGACTGGATATGCGTCCAGCCGCGCGAGCGGGGCCTGAGGCCCATGACGCCCACGGTGAAGCCCGAATGCGCGTCCAGCCCGTCCTGCGGCCTGCGCGCATAGCGATCCTTGCCGGAAAAGGGCTGAAGCTGGAGCTTCAGGTCGGCGCGCGGTTCATCGGGGGAGCTGCGCATCACGATATGCGCCACCGCCGAGCAGATCGACAGCAGCCCCTTGCCGAACAGCGCGAATTTCAGGCCTTCCTTCACCTTCACCGTCGGGCGCTGCAGGGCGTCGTTGATGGTGATCGGCCTGGTGCATTCGAATGTCAGGCGGGTATTGGGATGGTCCAGCAAATTCTCGCCCACGGCGGGCATGTCCCTGATGACGTCTATTCCATATTCGCGCAGCAGCGACGCATTGCCGATGCCGGACAGTTCGAGCAGCTTGGGAGACTGGACCGGGCCTGCCGACAGGATCACTTCCTTGCGGGCGTCGATGCGCGTCAGTTCATTGCCACGCCGGACCTCCACACCCGTAGCCACGCCGTTTTCGATGATCACCCGCGTCACCAGAGCGTCGACCATCACGTCCAGATTGGGACGGCCCCGCGCCGGCTTCAGATAGCCGACCGCCGAAGAGGAGCGGAAACCGCGCCTGGTCGAATATTGCAGATAGGACGCGCCCTCATAATGGCCGTCATTATAATCCTCGACATAGTCGAACCCGGCCTGGCAGCCCGCTTCCACGAAAGCATCGGCCAGCGCGTCGAAATGCTTGAGGCTGGTGACGCCGATCGGCCCGTCATGGCCACGCACCGCCGGATCGCCCTGGCGGTAGCTTTCCATCCGCTTGAAATAGGGCAGCATGTCGGACCAGCCCCAGCCCGGCAGGCCCAGCGCCGCCCAACTGTCGAATTCCGCCGGATCGCCGCGGACATAGACATTGCCGTTGATCGAGCTGGAGCCGCCCAGCACCCGCCCCCGCGTCCATAATTGGGTGCGGTTCTTGAGCGCGGCCTGCGGTTCGGTGATGAAGGGCCAGGTGTGATTGGGGTCCTTCAGCAGGTTCACGACCATCAGCGGTATGTGGATGCTGATGCTGCTGTCGCGCCCGCCCGCCTCGATCAGCAGCACCCGTTCCCGGCCATCCTCCGACAGACGATTGGCAACCGCGCATCCGGCCGACCCGGCACCCACGACGATGAAATCATAAGGCCCTTCGTTCCGGCCAGCCCTTGCGTTCACGCTGCATCCCTCATCGATATTCTGGTTGGCCGGACATTATGGCCGGGTAGCATGCAATACAATATAATCGCAGAGGAGCAGCATATCGTTATCGCATGCCGAAACTGTCGGCGCCGGTCAGGACTGGGGCTTCACCGTCACCGGCGTGCGCCAGATCTCGCCCTTTTCCGCCTCCGTCACGTAGAGATAGCCGTCATGGATGGTGAGGTTCGTCGTCCAGCGGCCGGCTTCCTTCGGCAACTTCATATAGCCGAGCGTGAAGCCGTCCATATCGGCCACGCCCACCGCCCCCGCCAGGAATTCCGCCCAATAGAGCCGCCCGTCCGCGTCCATGGTCATGCCGTCCGGCCCGATCCCGCCATCGGTATGCGCCAGAATATAGGGGCCGCGCTTGCTCTGCGCATTGGCGACCGACGGCATGGTCATGATCGCCTTCGTGCCGTAGAGGCCGATATTGACGAACTTGCCGTCGGGCGTAAGCGCGACGCCATTGGGATAGGGCAGCCTGTCCGCCAATATCCGGGCCGAACGGGTGCCGGGCGCGAAATAGGCGACGCGCCCCACCCGGTCGAGATAATTGGAATTGTCCGCCAGCGTCACATAGATGCCGCCCTGTTCATCGAAGACGAGGTCGTTGGCGACAAAGGATTTGCCTTCCACCCTGTCCGCGAAGACTGTGAGCGACCGGGACCGCGGATCATAGGTCAGGATGCCGCGCGCATTGTCCGTGATGAACAAGCGCCCGTCCTTATGGAAGCGCGCGCCGTTGGGATTGCCCCCCGTGCTGAGCTGGGTGACGCATTGGCCGCCGACGACCTTGACGATTGCGCCGTTGAACAGGCTGACGGCCCAGATGTCGCCATTGCCGTCGAAATTGATCCCTTCCAGGAACTGGCCGCAGGTGACGAGCTTTTCGAACCGGCATTCGCCGCATATGTCCTTCAGGGTCGAAGCCTGCGCGGCCATGGCGCCGGTCATCGCGACGGCGCAGCCCAAGAGCCTCATCAATTTCCGGATTGCCATTCCACCTCTCCCATGCTCCGCTGTCCTGCGCGCATTTCCGATGCGAAATCATCCGGATCGAGGGGATCGAAGGCCAATATCCAAACGGCATTCAGGAGAAGCGCTGCTTATGGTGGAACCGGCGGGCACCATAAGCTTCCGTTATTCTCGCTCACCGGAAACATATTGGAGGGCATAGCGTCGGCGGGCTAGGACTGTGCCAAAGGCGGGAGGATGACATTGGCTGAGCGGCAGGATTACGACCTTTTCATCGGCGGGCAGTGGGTGCCGCCGGAAACGAACGAGCGCTTTCCCACCGTCAATCCGTTCGACCAGAATGTCTGGGCGACAATCTCGCAAGCCGGCCCGTCCGACGTCGCCGCCGCCGTCGCCGCCGCCCGGGATGCCTTCGAACGGCGCTGGCGCGGGGTGCCGGGGGTGGAGCGCGCCCGGCTGATGCACCGCCTGGCCGACCTGATCGAGCGCGACGCCGACCGGCTGGCCAGGCTGGAGTCCACCGACAATGGCAAGGTGATACGCGAAACCCGATCGCAGATGCGCTTCTGCGCGCGGGTCTTCCGCTTCTTCGCGGGCTATGCCGACAAGATATTCGGCAAGGTCATTCCCGTCGACCGGTCCGACATCTTCGACTATGCGACGATGGAGCCGCTGGGGGTGATCGGCGTCATCACGGCATGGAATTCCCCCATCGCGCTGCTGGCGAACAAGGTGCCGGCGGCTCTGGCGGCGGGCAATGCGGTGGTGGTGAAGCCGTCCGAGCATGCGTCCGTCACCACGCTGGAATTCGCGCGGCTGGTGGAGGAGGCGGGATTCCCCAAGGGCGTGTTCAACGTCGTCACGGGGGATGCGCGTACCGGAAGGGCGCTGGTGGAAGGCGGCGGGCTGGACAAGATCAGCTTTACCGGCAGCAGCCATGGCGGGCGGGAAATCGCCGCCGCCGCCGGGCGCAACCTGACGCCCGTGATCCTCGAACTGGGCGGGAAATCGCCCAACATCATCTTCGAGGATGCGGACCTGGGCAAGGCGACCGTGGGCGCGCTGGCGGGCATTTTCGCGGCGACGGGGCAGACCTGCATCGCCGGGTCGCGCCTGCTGGTCCAGCGGTCGGTCCATGACGGCGTGGTGGAGGAACTGGCGCGCCGGGCGGCGAATATCCGGCTGGGCGATCCGCTCGATCCCGCGACGGAGATGGGCACGGCGGCCAACCGGCCGCAGTTCGACCGCATCCTGTCGTTCATCGAGTCCGCGAAGGCGGACGGCGCGCGGCTGATCACCGGGGGCGAAGCGGCGCGCGACGGCATTCTGCGCGACGGGCTGTTCGTCAAGCCCACCATCTTCGCGGACGTCGACAACCGCATGCGCGTGGCGCAGGAGGAGATTTTCGGGCCCGTGCTCTCCATCATCCCCTTCGATACGGAGGAGGAGGCGATCGCCATCGCCAACGACCAGAGCTTTGGCCTGGCGTCGGGCATCTGGACGCAGAGCCTGAACCGCATGCACCGCGTTTCCGCCGCGCTGCGCACCGGCATGGTGTGGGTCAACACCTATCGCGCCGTGGCCGTGCAGACGCCCTTTGGCGGGGTGAAGGACAGCGGCTTCGGCCGCGAGCGCGGCGAAGAGGGGTTGAAGGAATTCCTGACCACGAAGAATGTGATGATCAACCTGTCCGAAAGCGAGCGGGACCCGTTCCAGGTGCAGACCTGAACGGCAGAAGAGGATGAGCCGATGTGCGATCAATGCCCCAAGGCGCCGGATGGCTGGATCGGCTGGCTGGACCTGCCGGCAAGCAGGCCGGTCCAGCCCGCCGGTCCCTGGGTCGACCTGACCCATGATGTCGGCCCGGACATGCCCTGCGCGTCGATCTTTCCGAGGCCCAGCTTCGGCAAGCTGCGTTCGCTGCCCCAGGACCCGTTCAACGTCACCGACATCCACATGGTCGCGCATGCCGGGACGCATGTCGACGCGCCGCTGCATTATTTCGAGGACGCGCCCGACATGGCGTCGATCCCGCCGGAGCGGCTGAGCGGCGAAGGCGTCGTCTGGCGCATCGAAAAGGGGCCGGACCAGATCATCTCCGTCGCGGAGCTTGAGCAATGCCGCCCGCTCCTGCAGGCGGGCGACATATTGGCGGTGGACACCGGCTGGGCCGCCCGCTTCGGCACGCCGGACTATGAACGGCATCCGAGCTTCAGCCCCGAAGCCGCCACATGGCTGCTGGAAAGGCGCATCAAGATGCTGGCCTGCGACTTCGCGACGCCCGACCTTGTCTATCATCTTCGGCAACCCGGTTTCGACTGGCCGGTCCACCGCACGCTGCTCGCCAACGGCATATTGATCTGCGAGCATTTGACCGGGCACGCCGCCTTCGCCGGGGATCGGGTCGAGTTCCTGTTCGGCGCCCTGCCCATCGCCGGAGGCGACGGTTCGCCAGCGCGGGTGCTGGCCCGCAGGATCGCCCGAGCCGGTGTATAGCGGGGACCGGTATCTGGCCGACGCGCTTGCGGCCTGCGGCGCGACTCATTTCTTCCACGTCCCGCTGCTGCTGCCCGGGGCGGTCAAGGCGATGCAGGCTGCTGGCGTCCTGCCCGTCGTCGCCCATGGCGAGAAGGCCGCCGCCTATATGGCGGACGGCTATGCGCGGGCTTCGGGCCGGATCGGCCTGTGCGGGGCGCAGCAGATCGGCGCGGCCAATCTGGCCGCCGGATTGCTGGACGCGCTGATGGCGCGATCCCCGGTGCTGGCGCTGACCGGCGGCAGCACCGCCGCCACCCGCGACCGCAATCAATATCAGGAGGTCGACCAGCAGCCCATTTTCGCCGGGCTGACCAAGATGACGTCGCGCATCGACCTGGTCTCGCGCCTGCCCGACATGCTGGGCCAGGCCATGCGGGTGGCGACCGGCGGTGCGCCCGGCCCGGTCCATCTGGAACTGGCGGGCTTTACCGGCGGGGTGCTGAACGATCCGATGGACCCCGCGCCCCTGCCCGATCCGGCCTTCGCTTCATGCCCGGCGGTCCGCCATGCCGCGCCCGCCGCCGACATCCGCCGCGCCGCCGACCTGCTGCGCCATGCCATGCGTCCCGTCGTCATCGCCGGATCGGGCATCCGCGCGAGCGGCGCGCAGGAAGCGCTGGCGGCCTTCGTGCGGCGGCACAGGCTGCCCCTCGCCACCTCGCTCGACGCCAAGGCGGTGTTGCGGGAAAGCGATCCGCTCTCGCTCGGCGTCTGCGGCATCTATTCGCGGGAAGCCGCCAACCGGGCGGTGAGCGAGGCCGATCTGGTCCTTTTCGTGGGGACCATGGCGGGCAGCATGACGACCACCGGCTGGAAGGTGCCCCAACCCGGCGTCGCCGCGATGCAGATCGACGTGGACGCCCGCGAACTGGGCCGCAACTATCCGTTGCAGGCCGCGCTTTGCGGCGATCCGAAAACCATATTGGAACAATTTTCCGCTGCGCTGACGGACATGCCGGTACGGCGGGACTGGCTGCGGCATGTGGAAGAATTGCGCGCGGACTGGACGCAGGCGGCGGCGCCGGCCGAAATGTTGGACGCCCTGCCGATCCGTCCCGAACGCCTGTGCCGCATCCTGTCGGAAGAACTGCCGGAAGGCGCGCTTCTGGTGGTCGACACCGGCCATGCCGCCGCCTGGGCAGCGCGCCACATCTATCTCGACCGGCGCGGGCAGGGCCTGCTGCGCGCCGCCGGATCGCTCGGCTGGTCCTATCCCGCCTCGCTCGGCGCCAAATGCGCGCAGCCCGATCGGCCCGTCCTGTGCTTCACCGGCGATGGCGGGTTCCTGTACCATATGAGTGAAATGGAGACGGCGCGGCGTTACGGCATCAACACTGTCACGATCGTCTCGAACAATAATGGCCTCAGCCAGGAAAAGCCGGTCTGGGCCGACAATACCGACCATGATCATCACTGGCGCTTCTCCCCGGTCGACTATGCCGCCGCGGCGCGCGCGTTCGGCTGCAAATCCTGTCGGATCGAGCGGCCGGGCGAGTTGGGCCCCGCGCTGCGATCCGCCATCAAGGAGGATGCGCCGGTCATCGTGGAGGTCATGACCGACATATTGGCGCTGCATCCGCCCGCCTGGACGCCCTCCGATCCGGCCCGGTTCTATCAGGGGGATTGGCTGCGTTCGGAATAGGCTGGATGACTGATTTGAGTAGGAATCGGACACCCACTTACCCCTCTCCCTCAAGGGAGAGGGCTGCGCAGACTTGGCAGCTTGCTGCCTAGTCGTAGCCGGGTGAGGGGGTTGCGATCCGTGGGATCGCACGGGCCGCAGGCCCGCTCCCCCTCATCCAGATCAGCCTGGGCTTCCTCGTCGCCAAGGCTTCCCATCCTCCTCCCTCAAGGGAGAAGGAAGGTCCTGAATTGGCCAAATTCTCATCGCCCGAACCCGCTTCCTATCAGCCGCTTGTCCGTTCGAATGCCTTCGCAGAGACATGGTGCGCCGATTGGCTCTAACCCGTCACCGTCTGGAATTCATGCACCGCGCGCCTTACCCGCAAGGGCGTCAGATTCGGCGCGACCGAATGCACGAAGTCCAGCAGGAACGACCGCAAATAGGTATTCCGCCGCAGCACGATCTTGATCGTGCTCGACGGCAACAGATGCGATGCATCCCGCGCCCGAATACCGACATCGCGCTCCGGATCATAAGTCATGGACGCCAATATCCCAATTCCCAGGCCCATCCCAACATAGGTCTTGCAGACATCGGCGTCGATGCCGCTCATCACGATCTTCGGCTCCAGTCCGGCGTCGGAAAAGGCCTTCATCACCTTCCACCGACCACTATAGCGCGTGTCGTAGGTGATGATCGGATAGCGCGCGATCTCCTCCAGCGTCAGCTCCGGCACGGCCAGGATCGGGTGGCCGACGGGCGCGACGATGCAGCGGTGCAGGTCGAAACAGTCGAGCTTCACCAGATTGGGGAAATCCCGCGTCGTTTCCGTGCCGATCGACAGGTCTGCGTCGCCCGCCTCCACCAGCGCGCAGATTTCCTCCGGGTCGCCCTGCTTCAGCACCAGCTTCACGTCGGGATAGCGGGCGACGAATTTCTCCACCACCTTGGGCAGCACATAGCGGGCCTGGGTATGCGTCGTCGCGATGGTGAAGACGCCGCGATTGCCCGAATGCATGTCCTCCTTCAGCGACTTGAGCGCGGCGACGTCCGTCGCGATGCGCTGCGCGATGGAAAAGACGACGCGGCCCGGTTCGGTCAGGTCGATGATCCGGTTGCGGGTGCGCATGAAGATCTCGAAACCCAGTTCCTGCTCCAGCAACTGGATTTGCCGGCTCACCCCGGGCTGCGAGGTGTTGAGGGCATCGGCCGCCGCCGAGAGATGATTGTTATGCCGCACGATTTCAACGACATAGCGGAGCTGTTGCAGCTTCATCCGGCCATCCTCACCATAAATTTTTGATATGGCAGAATGCTATAATATTCCGTGCGCGCATAAAGCAATCCCCTAAAAGTGGCTGGCATGACAGCGGCGGGGCAGCCTTGTGACCGGTCTCACCGGCGTACCCGCCCGCTTGCCTTGGAGGGGAGGGCGGCAGCGCTTTCCTGAGTCAGGGATTGGCCTGGATCAAGAGGGACGGGAATGCCGGAACAGCAACAATCCGATTTCGACATCGTGGTCGTGGGCGGCGGCAATGCCGCGCTCTGCGCCGCGATCAGCGCCGCCAATGAGGGGAGCCGCGTCCTCCTGCTGGAACGTTCCCCGGTGGAGGAGCGGGGCGGGAACTCCGCCTATACCGACGGGCTGATGCGCACCGTCTATGACGGCGCCGACGACATCCGCGCCTATTGCCCGGACCTCACGGACGAGGAAGTCGCGGTCAGCGACTTCGGCACCTATACCGAGGAACAGTTTTTCGACGACATGGGCGAGATCACCCAATATCGCACCGATCCCGACCTGTGCGAAATCCTGGTGAAGCGCAGCCGGGAGACCATCCTGTGGATGCGCGATCAGGGCGTCCGCTTCTTCCCCAATTTCGGGCGGCAGGCCTATCGCGTGAACGGCCGCTTCAAATTCTGGGGCGGCGCCACCATCGCCGTGGCCAGCGGCGGCCCCGGCCTGGTCGATGCGCTGTACAATGCGGCGGAAAAGCGCGGCGTGGAAATCCGCTACAATGCCTGGGTCCGCGATCTGCTGCGCGACGAAAGCGGGATTTCCGGCGTCACGCTGCTTAACGGGCAGGGCGAGATCGAAACCATCCATGCGCGGGCCGTCGTGCTGGCCTGCGGCGGGTTCGAGGCGAATGCCGAATGGCGCGCCCGCTATCTGGGGCCGGGCTGGGATCTGGCGAAGGTTCGCGGTTCGCGCTTCAACACCGGCGACGGCCTGTCCATGGCTCTCGCCGCCGGCGCGCAATCCTATGGGCACTGGTCGGGTTGTCATGCCGTGTCCTGGGAACGCAACGCGCAGGATTTCGGCGATCTCGCACTGACGCCACAATATCAGCGTCATTCCTATCCGCTCTGCATCATGGTCAATCGCGACGGAAAACGATTTGTCGACGAAGGCGCCGACTTCCGTAACTACACCTATGCGAAATATGGGCAGGCGGTATTGCAGCAACCCGGACAGGTGGCATGGCAAGTCTATGACTCCAAGGTCAATCATTTGCTGCGCGACGAATATCGCACGCGCCAGGTCACCAAGGTCGTCGCCCAATCCATCGAGGAGCTGGCCGACAGGATCGGAGAAATAAACAAGGATCAATTCTTGGAAACAGTCGCGGAATTCAACGCATCGGTGAAGACCGACATGCCGTTCGACCCCAATATCAAGGACGGACGCAGCGCCTCCAGCAACGGCGTCGTCCGCAGCAACTGGGCCAACAGCATCGATACCGGGCCGTTCGAAGCCTATGCGGTGACTTGCGGCGTCACCTTCACCTTCGGCGGCATCAGGGTTTCGACGGAAGGGGAGGTGATCGACACCAACGGCCACGCCATCCCCGGCCTGTTCGCGGCGGGGGAGATGGTCGGCGGCATATTCTACTTCAACTATCCCGGCGCGAGCGGCCTGACCAGCGGAGCCGTCTTCGGCCGCCTCGCGGGCGGCAGCGCCGCCGCCTACGCCAAGACAGCCTCGCGGAAGCCCGCGCTGTCCGTCGCCTGATCCCTTATCGAAGAAAGTTCCTCCATGAACGCACCCAGCAAATTCGTCGTCCCCGGCGCAACCCGCGACATCGCGGATTTCGCCGCGACCCTGCAATATCGGGACATTCCCGACGACCTGATCCTGAACGCCAAGCAGTGCATCCGCGACAGCCTGGGCTGCGCCGTATTCGGCGCGCCGACCCCCTGGGTGCAGGCGGTGGTCCGCACCGTCGGCCTTCTGGGCCAGAAGCCCAGCGCCAGCGCCTGGGGCATGAAGGTCAAGGCCGATCCGCTCGGCGCCGCCTTCATCAACGGCACGGCTGCGCAGGGCTATGAGCTGGACGACTGCCACGACCAGTCCATGTCGCATTATGGCGCGGGCGTCGTCCCCGCCGTGATCGCCTGTTCGGAGGGGGCGTTCGGCGCCTTCACCGGCAAGGACATGATCCGCGCCACCGTCGCGGGCTATGAACTGGGCACGCGCATCGGCAACACGGTCAGCCCGTCGGCCTTCCATCGCGGGTTCCATCCCTGCGGCCTTACCAGCACCTTCGGTTCGGCGGCCGCCATCGCCAAGCTGCTGGACCTCGACACCGACCGATATGTGAGCGCGCTGGGCCTGGCGGGCAGCCAGGCGGCGGGGCTGATGGCGTCGCAATTCGGCGCGATGGCCAAGCGCTTCCATTCCGGCAAGGCGTCGCAGAACGGCATCATCGCCGCCCTCTGCGCCCGCGAAGGGCTGACCGGTGTGCGCGACGTGCTGGAGGCGCCCTATGGCGGCTTCTGCTCCACTTACTCCGCCGAATATGATCTGAGCTTCGCCACCGACGGCTTGGGCACCGATTGGGAGATGCGCCGCAACGGCTTCAAGCGCTATTCCTCGCTCGCCAGCAGCCAGACCACAGTGGACGCCCTGCGCGCCATCCGGGAAAAGGCAGGCATCCGGAGCGAGGATGTGGAGAAGGTCCGCGTCGGCACGACCGAGATGGTCTTCGTCCATTGCGGCTGGCCCTATGTCCCCAATGGCGAGACGATCAGCGCGCAGATGAACCTGCCCTATACCGGCGCGGTGACGCTGCTGGAGGGCAATGCCTTCATCGACCAATATACGGACGAAAAGCTGACCGATCCGAAGATCATCGACCTTGCCAACCGGATCGAAGTCTATGTCGATCCCGAACTGGACGCGCGCGAGAAGCACCAGATGCGCGCCGTCCGCGTCACCGTGACGATGAAGGACGGGACCGAGCATTTCCACGAGCAGACCTATCGCAGCGGCCATTGGCGCAATCCGATGTCGGACGAGGTGCTGAAGGAGAAATTCCGCGATCTCGCCAGCCGTCAACTGACCGGGGAAGCCGTGGCCGAGATCGAACGCATCATCGACAATCTGGAAAATGAGGAAGCGCCCGCCATCGCCCTTGGCGCCGCGCTGCAACAGGTCCGCTGACATGACATTATCGCAGACATTCGGTGAATTCGCCGCGCATTTCCCTTCGGCCGGGATGCCGCCCGAAGTGCGGGAGGCGGCGCGCTGGCACATGATCGATTCGATCGGCGTGTCCATCGCCGGGGCCAATCCCAAGGAGGAAAGCGGCGCGGCCTTCGGGCGTCTCGTGGCGCAATGGGCCAAGGGAAAGGGCGATGTGAAGGCCGCCTCCCTCTTCGGCTTCGACGGGCAGGCCCGCGCCGAACTGGCGGCGCTGGTCAACGGATCGCTGGCGCAGGCGCTGGAGATGGACGACAAGCATGGCTCCTCCCTGGCCCGTCCCGGATCGACCGTCGTGCCCGCCGTGCTGGCGGCGGCGGAGGCGGAGGGCCTGTCCCTCGCGGCGGCCGTCGACGCGGCCGTGGTCGGCTATGAGGTGATGATCCGGCTGGGCTTCGTGGCCGGCGACCGCTTCCTGGAGCGCGGCTATCATACCAGTTCGCTGATCGGCTCCTTCGGCGTGGCGGCGGCCATCGGGCGGCTGCGCGGCGCGACGCCGGCGCAGATCGCGGACGCCATGGGCATTGCGGGCACCTTCGCCTCAGGCATTCAGGAATCGACCCGCACCGGCTCGACGTCCAAGATATTGCATGGCGGCTGGGGCGCGCATGCGGGCATGCTCGCCATCGACCTCGCCATGGCGGGGATCACCGGTCCCGACACGGTGTTCGAGGGCAAGTTCGGCTTC
Organism: Sphingobium sp. PNB; assembly: GCF_019873065.1. Classification (NCBI taxonomy): domain Bacteria; kingdom Pseudomonadati; phylum Pseudomonadota; class Alphaproteobacteria; order Sphingomonadales; family Sphingobiaceae; genus Sphingobium; species Sphingobium sp. PNB. Next base: position 83,817 of record NZ_JAINEZ010000007.1, on the reverse strand, counting down.
TTCGAAACGCACCTCACCCCGATCAGCGGCCAGCTCGACTTCGCCCGCGCTGCCGAGGGGCTGGGCACGCGCTGGTACCTGCCGGAAACCGCCTACAAGCCCTATCCCTGCTGCCAGTTGCTGCACGCCTTCATCGAGGCGTCGAAGCAGGTGCTGGCCGACTTCGCCCGCGATGGGGTGACGGTGGCGGAGATCGAGAGCGTGCATTGCCAGCTCGCGGAGCCGGGCCTGACGCTCGTCACCGAACCCCGCGACCGCAAGAAAGCGCCGAAGACCCCCCATGAAGGCCGGTTCAGCCTGTTCTTCGGGGTCGCGGCGGCTTTGGTCGATGGCGATGTCGGGCTGGAGACCTTCCTGGCCGAGCGGCTGGACGATGATCGCATCCTCACCCTCGCGCAGAAGATCGAGGCGTCGGTCGATCCCGAGTCCGACTATCCGGCCCATTGCCCGGCGCGGCTGACCGTGCAGGCGGCGGGGCGCCGCTATTTCAAGCATGTGCCCTATCATCCCGGATCGCCGGAAGCGGCCCTGTCCCGCGCCGACGTGCTGGCGAAGTTCGAGCGCAACACGCGCTGGCATTTCGGGGATGGCGCCGTGTCGGTGGCCGAAGCCATGGGCGAAACGCCCGAGGCGGAGTCCCTGTCGGACATGCTGCGTCCTATCCGGGCGGTCGAAACGCTGCGTCAGGCGTCATGAGCGTGGAGCGGTTCGACCGGCTGTTCATCGGCGGCGAATGGGTCGCGCCCCGCGCCGCGGGCCGGATCGCGAGCATCGATCCTTCCACCGAGAATGTCTGGGCGGAGGTCGCGTCCGCCGATGCGGCCGATGTCGAGGATGCGGTCGCCGCCGCCCGCGCCGCCATGGCCGGTCCATGGGGCCGCACCGCGCCGACCGAACGCGGCGCGCTGATCGCCCGGTTCGCGGACCTGGTCCGCCGCGACGCCGCCCGGCTGGCCGAGATTGAGAGCCGCGACAATGGCAAGCCGCTGCGCGACACGCTGGGCGAGGTGCAGCGGGCGGCGGACTGGCTGACCTTCTTCGCCGGGGCAGCGGACAAGGTGAATGGGGAGCAGATACCCTATCGGCCCGACGCGCTGGCTTATACCAGGCTGGAGCCGGTCGGCGTGGTGGCGGCGATCCTGCCGTGGAATTCCCCCATTTCGCTCGCCTCATGGAAGCTGGGGCCGGGCCTTGCCGCCGGCAACGCCATGATCCTGAAGCCTGCGGAGCAGACTCCGGCCAGCCTGCTCGCTCTGGCGGCGCTGGCGGAAGAAGCGGGCTTCCCCGCCGGCGTCGTCAATGTGCTGCCGGGCGACGGCGCCGTGGGCGCGGCGCTTTCCGCCCATCCCGGCGTCGCGAAGGTCAGCTTCACCGGATCGCATGAAACCGCGATCCGCATCATGCAGGGCGCGAGCGCGAACCTGAAGCGCTGCTCCTTCGAATGCGGCGGCAAGTCTCCGTTCATCGTCTTTGCCGATGCGGATTTCGACAGGGCGCTGTCCGTCGCGACGCACAGCGCCTTCCGCTCGACCGGGCAGTCCTGCTCCACCGCATCGCGCATCTTCGTGGAGCGGCCGATCTATGAACGTTTCGCGGCCGGCCTGGCCGAGCGGGCGAAGCGGATACGTCCCGGCCCGCCCTTCGATCCCCGCACCCATATCGGGCCACAGACCTCCGCCGAACAGCGGGACAAGACTGAAGCCTATATCGGTCTGGGACATGAAAGCGGCGCGCGCCTGCTGGCGGGAGGAGGACGGCCGGAGGGCCTTTCAAGAGGCTATTTCGTCCAGCCCACCGTCTTTGCCGATGTCGACAACCGGTCGCGTCTGGCGCAGGAGGAGATATTCGGGCCGGTGACGGCGGTCATGCCGTTCGATGGCGAGGAAGAAGCCGTCTCCCTGGCCAACGACACGCGCTATGGGCTGGTCGGCGGCTTGTGGACCAGGGATGTGTCCCGCGCCCATCGCGTCGCCGCCCGCATCGAAAGCGGCCTCGTATCGGTCAACACTTTCCGCCCCGTGCACTTCATGCTGCCCTATGGCGGGTATAAGATGAGCGGGATCGGGCGCGAAAACGGGTTCGACGCAATCCGGGAGTTCACCGAGACCAAGACGGTCGTCATCGATCTGTCCCACGCGATTCCACCTGATCCATTTGCGGATTGAGGACCACCGAGACCCGAGGGCAAGTCGATGGACAGTTGTCGGTCCCGGGAAATCGACATGACATAAGTTAAACCTGCCCTTCATCCCCAATTCCGCTGGAACGGAAGTCGGCCGAGCCCGTTGGATCGGAGCTGCCGGCCAGGTAGCCCAGTGGAGCTTCTTCATGAATGAGATATTCCAGCACGCGACCGCCGATCCCGGTGCGGTCGCGTCGGGACCCTGCCTGACCGTTGTCGAGCGCAGCCTGTATCGCGGCGCCCATATCTTCGGCATGCGGCCGATGGTGCGCATTCAGGTGGACCTTGGCAGGCTGGAGGCATGGCCGACCGACCGCCTGCCGCTTTTCACCGAACAGTTGCTGGCTCGCCTGCCCGGCCTCGCCAATCATGGTTGCAGCTATAGGCAGGCCGGCGGTTTCGTCCGGCGGCTGCATCAGGGGACATGGCTCGGCCATGTGATCGAACATGTGGCGCTGGAACTCCAGACCATGGCGGGAAGCCCGGTGAGCCGGGGCAAGACGCGCTCCGTCAGGGGGAAGCCGGGGTTCTACAACATCCTTTTCACCTATGGCGACGAACAGGCCGGCATGGCGGCGGGCGCCTTCGCCATCGCACTGGTCGCTTCGCTGCTGCCGGAAGGTCTGGGCGAGGTGAAGGGGCTGGAGAAGCTGGGCGTTCAGATGCCCGCCGATCCGCAGGATGCCGAAGCCCTGATCCGGTCCTTGCGGGAGATATTGCGCCGGAACGCGCTGGGTCCGACCACGGCCTCGCTTGTGGCGGCCGCCCGGCGCAGGGGCATCCCGGTCACGCGCCTCAACGAGCAGAGCCTGATCCAGTTCGGCTATGGCAGCAGGCAGAAGCGCATCCGCGCAAGCATCACTGGCGACACGTCGCAGATCGCCGTCGACATCGCAGGCGACAAGAGCCTGACCAAGAAGCTGCTGGACGAGGCCGGCCTGCCGGTCCCCAGGGGCGTGGTCGTGCGTTCCGAGGAAGAAGCCGTCGGCGCGGCGCGGCGGCTGCGCATGCCTCTGGTGGTGAAGCCGCTCGACGGCAATCATGGACGCGGCGTCACCACGCAGGTCCGGGACGAGGCCGCGCTTCGCGCCGCGGTGATGCGCGCCCGGCAGCATGGCCGCCGGGTCATCGTGGAGGAGCAGCTGCCCGGCGACGATCACCGCATCCTGGTGGTGGCCGGGAAGGTCGTCGCCGTGGCGCAGCGCATGCCCGCCGAAGTCGTGGGTGACGGCTTCAGCACCATCGGCCAGCTTATCGACCGGGTGAACGACGATCCGCGGCGGGGGCGGGGGCATGAAAATGCGCTGACCCGTATCGTCGCGGACGATGCGATGATCGCCCTGCTCGCCAAAGACGGCATGACGCTTGGAACGGTGCCGGGCGCTGGCAAGAGGGTTCGCCTGCGCGACACGGCGAACCTTTCCACCGGCGGAACGGCGGTGGACCGGACCGACGACATTCATCCGGACAATCGCCTGATCGCCGAGCAGGCGGCTGCCGCCGCCGGACTGGACATTTGCGGGATCGATTTCCTGTCGCCCGACATAGCCCGCTCCGTGCGGGAGACGGGCGGCGGCATCGTGGAGCTGAACGCCGCGCCGGGTTTCCGCATGCACCTCGAACCATCGAGCGGCAGGGCCCGCGACGTGGCCGGTCCGGTGATCGACGCCCTCTTTCCACGTGGCCGCTCCAGCCGCATCCCGATCTTCTCCATCACCGGGACGAACGGCAAGTCGACCACGGTGCGCATGGTCGGGCGGATCCTCTGCCAGCATGGCCTGAACGTCGGCATGACGACCACGTCTGGCGTCTATTTCAACGGCCATCTGCTGAAGAAGGCTGACGCCAGCGGCCCGCGCAGCGCGCGCATGGTCCTGCGCAACCCCTCCGTCGATGTGGCGGTGCTGGAAACGGCGCGCGGCGGCATATTGCGGGAGGGGCTGGGCTATGACGGGGCGGATGTCGGCGCCGTGCTCAACGTCACCGCCGATCATCTGGGCCTGAAGGGCATCGATACCGTGGAAGCGCTGGCCGACGTCAAGGGCGTCGTGGTGGAGAATGTCGCCCGCAGGGGATTTTCGATCCTGAACGCCGACGATCCCATGTGCCGGCGCATCGCCCGCCATGCGCGGGGACGGATCGTCTGGTTCTCGCTCGAAGGCGGCGCGCGCATGGCGGAAATGCTGCGCCGTCACCTGCTGGCGGGCGGCCTAGCGGTCACCCGCGATCCGGACGAGACGGGCGGCACCATCGTCATCCATCGCGGCGAGGAGCGGATCGCCCTGATGCCCGCCTCGGAAATCCCGGCGACGCTGGGCGGCATAGCGGAATTCAACATCGCCAATGCGCTGGCGGCGGTGGCGATGTGCTTCGCCCATGGCGTCCCGCTGGACGCGATCCGCGAAGGGCTGCGCGCCTTCACCTCCAGCTTCGAGGAGTCGCCGGGGCGGCTCAACATGATGGAGCGGGACGGCATCCGCATCATCGTCGACTATGCCCATAATCCTGCCGGCCTGATCGCCCTGGGGCAGGTGGTCGACCGGCTGCGCGGCGCCCATGGACGCGCGGTGGGGATGGTGAGCATTCCCGGCGACCGGCGCGACTGCGACATTGTCGAGATGGGGCAGATCGCGGCCGGCGTCTTCGACGAGATCATATTCCGCGAGGCGCCGGACGGACGCGGCCGGCCCCGGGGGGAGACCAATGCCCTGTTGTCCCAGGGCGCGTTGAGGGCCGGCATGCCGAACGAGCGCATCCACCGGATCGTGGATGAGTTCGAGGCGGTCGAGGCCGTGCTGTGCAAGGGCCGGCCCGGCGACCTGCTGGTGATCCTGCCCACATCGGTCGAAAAGGTCTGGCGACAGGTACAGCAATTCGGGTCGCCGGCGGCGGCCGGAGAGCAGATGGTGCCGGCCCATGTCTGAATGGGCCCTCATCGTCCATGGCGGGGCGAAGACGATCGACGTCGCGCTGCACGACCGTAACCGCGAAGGGTGCCGGGCGGCGGCCGCGGCGGGCGCGATCGTGCTGCAATTCGGCGGCTGCGCCGTCGCGGCGGTCGAGGCCGCCATTCGCGTCCTTGAAAATGACAGCATCTTCAACGCCGGCTTCGGCTCCGTCCTGAACGCTGACGGCGCGGTCGAGATGGACGCGGCGATCATGGACGGCCGCGACCTTTCGGTGGGGGCGGTCGCGGGCGTCCGCCGCATCCGCAATCCGATCGTCGCCGCGCGTGCTCTGATCCCGGCCCGATCGGTGCTGCTGGCCGGAGAGGGGGCGGAACGCTTTGCGGAGGAGCAGCAGATAGCGCTGTGCGATCCCGCCGAGATGATCGCGCCCGACCGCATGGCATCGGAATATGCCAAGGCCCATGATACCGTCGGCTGCGTCGCGATCGACATGCAGGGGCATATCGCGGCCGGGACATCGACCGGGGGTTTGCCGGGCAAGCATCCGGGCCGGATCGGGGACTCGCCGCTTCCCGGTTGCGGACTTTATGCCGATGACGGCATTGGCGGCGTGTCCCTTTCCGGTGACGGCGAAATGATCATCCGCACGACCATCGCCGCGCATGTCATGCACGCGCTGCAAGCCGGACCGCTCTGCGCCGCCGCCGAAACCGGCCTTGCGCAGCTCGACCGCGTGGGCGGGGAAGGGGGCGCGATCCTGATCGACCGCCACGGGCGTTTCGGAGTCGCGCATAACAGCGACCATTTCGCGGTCGCGATCCACGGCAGCCGCCTTGCCGAGCCGCATGGCGCTGTCCACCGACAGGAACTGGAGGGTCTGCTTGATGGCTGAGGAAGGAGGCCCGCTGATCATCATCGGCGGGCGCGAAGACAAGGAAGGCGAAAAGCGCATCCTGAAGGAAGTGGCCGAGCGGGTGAAGGATGGGAAACTGGTGATCGCCACGGTGGCGAGCCACCAGCCCGACGGCTATTTCGAATCCTACCGGAAGGCCTTTGGCGATCTGGGCCTTGACGATCTGGTGGAACTTTACGTGCATGAACGGGGCGAAACGCTGGAATCCAGCGCGGCGACCCTGTTCGAAAATGCCAAGGGCATTTTCTTCACCGGCGGGGATCAACTGCGCATTTCCAGCCAGATCGGCGACACGCCGGTGGAGAAGATGGTCCGGCAGATTCATCTGGAAGGCGGCGTGGTGGCGGGAACGTCCGCCGGCGCATCGGTGATGAGCGAGACCATGCTGGTCAAGGGCAGCAGCCAGGAATCGCACCGCATCGGCGACCTGCACATGGCCCCCGGCCTGGGTCTGATCCGCGATGTCATCATCGACCAGCATTTCGCGGAGCGCGGGCGCATCGGCCGCCTGATGGGAGCGGTGGCGCAAAATCCGCGCGTGCTGGGCATCGGCATCGATGAGGATACCGCCATCCTGGTTCAGGGGCACCGTTTCTGCGTGATCGGTTCCGGGGCGGTCTATATCGTCGACGGCTCCGGCGTCACCCACTCCAATATTGCCGAAGCGAGTCCGGAGCGCACCCTGTCCATGCATGACGTCCGCCTGCATGTCCTGAGCCAGGGCGACTGCTTCGACCTCAAGCGGCGCTGCCCCGAAGCGCCAGGTTCCAATCAGGCAGGGGTTCGGCATGCATGATCTCTTTGCCTTCCGGAAGGCTGAAATTCCCCCTCCCGCCATGCTGGCGCGCAAGCCGGAAGATGCGGCCATGGAGGAAGAAGCGCTGCGCGAACTCCTGCTGCTTCTGAAGAAGCGGCGCTATGCCTTTGTAACGCCGACGCCTCTTTCCCATTCGCGCATATTGGCGCGCGACGCCGCCCGTCCGGCGCGTGACCTGCGCGATGTGTTCGGGTGGAACCGGCCCTTCTCTCCCGACCTTCTCGATCGCTCCGTAATGGATTGCCTGAAGCGGGCGGAAATGGTCGAGCACCGGGCGGACGGGATGATGAGGAGCCGCGTGCGGGTTTCCTCGCTGGACGACGATCTGTTCCTTCATTCCAGCTACCCCACGGTGGATCGCGATGCCGTGTTCTTCGGCCCGGACAGTTACCGGTTCGCGCGCTTGATCCGTCAGGAGCTTGCGATGCGCCCGGCGCGGCGAGGGGCGCGGATCGCGGATATGGGCGCCGGTACCGGAGTCGGCGCCATCGTCGCTGCCCGCTCATGCCCCCAGGCCTGCATTGTCATGACCGACGTCAACGCATCCGCCCTGCGTTTCGCGCGGATCAATGCGGGCGTGGCCGGGTTCGGCGCCGGCTATGTGCTGGCCGACACGCTGGACCCGGTGGCGGGCGATTTCGACCTGATCGTGGCGAATCCGCCCTATATCAGGGATCGGCAAGGCCGCGCCTATCGCGACGGCGGGGACGGGCATGGCGCAGCCGTGGCCTGGAGGATGGCCGAAAGCGCCTTGTCCCGGCTGAAGCGGGAGGGTCGCCTGCTGCTCTACACCGGCAGCGCCATCGTCGGCGGGGCGGACGCCCTGCGCGCAAGGCTGTCGGCGCTGGCGGAAAGCCGGGATTGCACCCTGTGCTATAGCGAAATCGACCCGGACATATTCGGGGAAGAGTTGGAAAGCCCGGCCTATCGCGATGTCGAACGCATCGCGCTGGTCGCCGCCATCTTCACGAGGCGCAACTGACGCGCCCCGCAACTGGCCATTTCCCCACATTCCGAATTCGTCCACGCGGCCTAGAGCAATCGACATTCAGAAGATGACGAGCCGAAAATGGTGGTTTTCCGTGACCCGGAGCGCAGCGTACTCAAAGTACGTGAGCACCGGAAGCACGGAAAAGCGTCATTTGCAGGCCGTCAGGGCTGAATGTCGATTGGCTCTAACCCATGGCAAGGAAAATCGGCTTTCGGAACCAGGATCAGGAACGGGAGTCCCGTTCTCGCGCTTATCGGTGAACAGGCTGACAGGAGCGATCATGAACAAGAGCCGCGGGGGCACGCGAACGCCCTGCACCCATATCGTCATCACGGGCGCGTCGAGCGGCATAGGCCAGGCCACGGCGCAGGCGTTCGCAGCCCGGGGAGGAAAGCTGGTCCTCGCGGCACGGGATGGCGAGGCGCTGGAAGCCGTGGCGGAGACGTGCCGCAGGGCCGGGGCGGAGGTGTTGGTCGTACCGCTCGACGTGGCGGATGCGGATGCAGTGCGTCAGCTCGCCCGGTCGGCGCGCGATTTTTGCGGGTCGATCGACCTCTGGTTCAGCAATGTCGGCGTCGGAGCCGTCGGCAAGTTCGTGGACGTCCCGATCGAGGTGCACGAACGGACGATCCGTTCCAACCTCATCGGCCATATGAACGACGCCCATGCGGTGCTGCCGATCTTCATGGCCCAGCGGCACGGCATTTTCGTCAACATGATCTCGCTAGGCGGATTGACCGGCACGCCCTATGCCGCCGCCTATGGGGCGAGCAAATTCGGCCTGCGCGGCTTTTCGGAGGCATTGCGCGCGGAAATGACCGAATGGCCGGACATCCATATTTGCGACGTCTATCCGGCCTTCGTCGATACGCCCGCTCTACGCCACGCCGGCAATTATACCGGCAAGGCGCTGACCGCCCCGCCGCCCATACTCGATCCAAGGAGGGTGGCGGCCGCCGTGGTGCGCCTGGCGGACCGGCCCCGCGACAGCCTGCTGCTGGGGACGCCGACCTGGGCCGTGCGGTTCGCCCATCCATTTGCGCCCTCGCTGCTCAGCCGGATCGGGAATCTGGCCTTCGGGCGCTATTTTGCCTCTGCGGAACGCGCGCCGGTCACGCGCGGCAATCTGTTCGATCCGCCACGGGACAGCGGCGGTATCGACGGCGGGTTCCGTAAACCCGCGACGAAACGGCGGAAGGCCGCCCTGGCCACCGGCGTGGGTGTGGCGGCCGGGGTTCTGCTACTCGGCCTGCTGATGCCGCGCCGGCAGCCCGGGCGTTAGCGGAATGACGAAGCCCCTGGATTGCCTCGTCGTGGGCGCAGGCCCCGCCGGCCTTACGGCGGCCATCTATCTGGCCCGCTTCCATTTGAGGATCAGGATCGTGGACGCGGGCAACAGCCGCGCTGCGCTGATCCCGCATACCCGCAATCATGCAGGCTATCCCGGCGGCATATCGGGCCGGGAGCTGCTCGCGCTCATGCGCCGGCAGGCGGCGGAATTCGGCGGTGAGGTGACGGAAGGGCTGGTGACGGGACTGGAGAAGGACGGCGATATTTTCCTGGCGCATATCGGGACCGAGACATGGCAGGCGCGCAGCGTCCTGCTGGCGACCGGCGTGGTGAACAATGCGCCGCCCATATCGCCCGATGTGCACGATGCCGCGCTTCGGCAGGGGCTGTTGCGCTATTGTCCGATCTGCGACGGCTACGAAGTCACCGACCGGCGTATCGCCGTCATCGGAACGGGCGCGCGGGGGACGAACGAAGCGATGTTCCTGCGCACCTATTCCGCCGACATCAGCTTGATTTCACCTGAGGGCGATCATGAACTGTCCGCCGACCAGCGGGTAAGACTGGAGGAGGCGGGCATCGCCCTGGTGAACGGCCCTTGCGAACCGCTGCGCATCGACGGCGAAAGCATATCGGTGCCGACGCCGAATGGGGCGCAAGCTTATGACACGGTTTATCCGGCGCTTGGATCGATCATCCGGTCGGAACTGGCGATGATGCTGGAGGCCGAAGCGACGGACGACGGCTGCCTCATCGTCGACGACCATCAGCGAACGAGCGTGCCGGGCCTTTATGCGGCCGGCGACGTGGCCAAGGGCCTGGACCAGATCAGCCACGCCATGGGGGAGGGGGGCGTCGCCGCCACGACGATCCGCAACGATCTGGCGGCGAAGATTTCGCTCTTCCGATAAGGCGCGTTATCGCCCGGACCCATTTTGCGCCGCGGAGGAACCTGAAGATCCCTGTGTTGCCGTGGGACTGTCGCTGGCGGAAACGGCGCCCCGCGTGCTGGTCTCGCCATCCGTCATGGCGCTGCCGGGGCCTTCGCCGGGAATGCCGTCGGGCACCGTGCCTGCGGTCGTGTTGCTCGGCGCGAAAGTGGAATCACCGGAATCGCCCTGATCGGAAGGCGCGCATGCGGCCAGTGCGACAATGAGAAACGCGGGAGCCATTTTCATAACATCTTCACCCCTGATGGCTGGTTTATTCTGCAACGACCCGATTTCACGGCCGTTCCGGCAAATCCGTTATCGCGTAAAACTATATTAGATCATCGTGCAGAAAAGCTGTCGCGAACCTGTCGAAGAATGGGAACCGCGCTGAATGACATGTGTGACACTTTACCGAATTCGCGCGCGGGAGATTAAGTGTCACGGCTGATTTTTCGGAAAGGAAGAGCATTCTTCGCGGCGCCGGACAGGTCACGACCATTGGCCGTTCAGATCGAGCCGCAGGAAATGGCAATGGACCGCGAAATCCCACGCGCTTGCCGGGTAAAGTGTCATCCGTGCTTTTTGTTGGAAGATCGCCGCAGAGGGGGATTCACACGGACTCAGCATGTGCTAGATTCCACATATGTTCCACCAGCCTGATCTCTTCGAGCAATCACCGGCGGCGTCCCGGCCGCCATCGCTGCCCGTGACGTCCGCGCTTCCCGATCTTGTGGAACGCATATCGACGGTGTCGAAGCGGCCCCGCTATGCATTGCTGGTGTTGAAGCTGATCGCTCAGGAAGCGGGTTCCAACGACAGCGTGGGACCTTATGTCGGCAGCGGCAAGGGGAGGGTGCCGGTCCGTGACTGGCTTTGCCAGGCGCTGGCGCCTCTCGCGCAACGGGATTGTCGGCGTCGCGCCATGATCGATGCGGTTCACGCCGATCTGATGTCGCGTCCGGGCAATATGGCCGATCCCGAAGAGGTGGAACGGCAGCTCGAACAGGAAGTTCAGTCGCGAATATTGCGATCGGGACGGACGAATGTGAGCCGGGTCGTATCGGACCTGGTCCGCGCCGGCCTTTTGCGCCGCCACTATCAGGGGTATCGGGTCGATCACCCCAACCGCGGGGCGCAGCGCGAAGCGGTCTACACCATCACGCCAGAGGCCAAGCGCGCGCTCCAACGCCATTGAAGGGCGCCGATACTGGTGGCGCTTCCCACAGGAGCGATTTCGCGAACCGGCGCGGACTGCCCCTTGGTTTGCGCGGCGCGCCGGGTTATCCGCGCAGGATGAGCGGCGAGACCATGACGACAGGACAGGCAGGGAAGCGCTGGCAGGGCGGTCGGCTGCCGCGCGCAGAGGTCGACCGGCGCATCGACCGGCTGCTCGACATCGCGCTGGAGGAATTCGCGTTGACGGGCTTCGGCGGCACCAGCCTGGACCGGCTGGTCGAGCGTTCGGGTGTCAGCAAGACCACCATCTATCGCCGTTTCGGCAGCAAGGAAGGGCTGTTCACCGCGCTGATCCATCGCAGCATGGAAGCGGTGCGGTCCGGTCTTTGGGCGCTGGAACTGGATGTGGCCGACCCCTTGGGAACGATAGAGCGGTTCGTCGCCACCTATACGGAGGTCGCGATATGCCGCCCCATGGGGCGGACCCTGCTCCAGATCGCGGTGGCGGAACGGCGCGACTTTCCTCATCTGGGCGCGATGCTGCTTGCCAATGCCTATGAGGGCTTCCGGCCGATCAGCGATTATTTCGAACGGCTGATGACGGACGGCGTGCTGCGCCCGGGCGATCCGCAGGACGCCGCCTTCGACCTGCAAGGCCTCATCACCCAGGGATTTCGGGTGATGGTCGATGATATTGGCTTCGTCCACCGCGAAGGGCGGGCGCGGGAAATCGCCGGAAGGTTCCTCCGCGGCTGGTCCTGATGCCGTTCGGCATTCCTTCGTCCGGCGGATAGATCATATCCATGATGCATGGCCATCGTCGCTGACCGGCATCGTCGCTGACCGGCATCGTCGCGCCGGTCAGCAACGGCTCCGCCATTGTTCAGTCCACCAGCCGCTTCACTTCGCGGTCCCGATCGAGTGTTGGGTCGAGATAGCGCCCGACCTTATAGTCGCCGGCAATGGTCGTGCGCCGGGCGCTGCGCTTGCAGTCAAGCGGAACGCCATTGGCGGAATGCACGATCCGCCAATTGTCCCAGACGACCATGTCGTTTTCCTGCCATTTGTGGAAATAGGCATGGGCTGGATCACCCAGATGCGCCGCCAGCTCTGTCAGCAGCGCATCGCTTTCCGCCCTTTCCATGCCCAGCACATAGCGGGCATGCATGGGCGAGAGTTTCAGCACCTTCCGGCCCGTTTCCATCTGGGTGATCACCAGCGGATGGACGACAGGCGGGAAATTGTAATGCGATCCTGGCTTGACCGTCGCGCCGACGTCAAGGCGTTCTATGTCGGTGGGGAAGCCGAATTGACCGGAACAGAAATCGGGGTTGAATTCGTAAACGACCTCCAGCCCCTCGATGCGTTTCTGCATGTCGGGCGACAGCCGGTCATAAGCCTGGATCGCGTCGATGAAGCCGGTTTCCCCCATGGTGCGGGCCGGTTCCGTCATGCGCAGCACGGCGCCGCGCACGATTGTGGGCATGAAGCTCTGATCCCAATGCCAGCCCAGCCAGCCTGCGCGATCGATGCCATCCACGCGATAGAAGGGGTTGGGGCGGCCCGAGGGGTCCTGCGGATCATAGGCCAGCGTCATCATGAACTGATTGACGGGATCGTTCAGATCGGCCGTGGCGGCGGGTTCCATTTCCCCGAAGATGGTGCTGAGGCGCATCTGCGCCATGTCGTCGTTGCGGACGTCGCGGAAGAGCAGGATTCCCGCGTCGATCCATGCATCATGGATCGCCTTCCGGGTCGCGCCGTCCAGATCGCGGGTCAGGTCCGCGCCGACGATTTCCAGTCCGAAAGGTGCATCGAGCGGGCGGCGTTCTATGGTGGTGGCGATGTTCAGCATGCGATCGGCTCCGGTTGCAGGATGAGGCGGCGCAGATCCTGCACCGCGCGATAGGCGTCGCGCACCGCTTCACCGATCCGCGCAACCTGCGCGGCGTCACCGATGCGGATCATCGGAATGTCGAGACCGGTGAGAGCGTCCGGCAATTCGCTGTCGGGCACCAGGCCATGGGCCAGCAGCAGGGCCGCCGCCGGCTGATCCGTCAGCGCGCCATCGCCGGAGAGCGTGACATGCTCGCCATCGACGGCATGCAGCGTCGTGTTGTCGAGGATGCGGATGGCCGCATTGCCATGCAGCCGCTGCAACAGCGCGCCGCGGTAAAGCACTTCGGCGTTGCGGGCGAGGAACTTGGCGTCGGAACGGGTGACAAGCAGCACATGATGCCCGTCCTGCGCCAGATATTCCGCTGTCTCCGTTCCCGTTTCACCTCCGCCATAGATGACGATCGGCCGTTCAGGGGTCGATGGCGGGACATCCGTTTCGCCCATCAGCACTTCATAGGCCGGCGCGGTCGGCAAATTGCCCCAGCTCGCAAGGTCAAGCGGCGCCAGCCGCGAACCATTGGCGAGGATCAGGACGTCTGGCTGGTCCTCTTCAATCACCTCCCGCGTCGCCTGCGTCCCGACGCGCACGGTGATGGTGCTGCGTTCGACCCGGTTCAGCAGGAATTTATGATACCAGAACAGCTTGTCCTTTCCGGGAGGAACGGCCGAGGTGATAAGATTGCCGCCCAGACGCTGGCGCTTTTCATACAGGGTGACGGCAAAGCCGACCTGATCAAGAAGCAGGGCCGCGGCCATGCCGCCCGGACCCGCGCCGATCACCGCCGCCTTCAGGCCATTGGCGAAACGCTCCAGTTCCGCTTCCGTCTCCTTGCCGCAACGGGGGTTTTCCGCGCAGGCGACCGACCGACTTTGCGCCAGTTCGCGAATGCACCAGTTGCAGGAGGTGCATGGCCGGATGTCGTCGACCAATCCGCGCTGCGCCTTGATCGGCCACATCGGATCGGCCAGCAGCGCGCGACCCAGCGACACGATGTCGGTGTCGCCATTGATCACTGCCTGCTCGCATTTGTCGGGCCAGCGCATCACGCCTGCGGTGATTACCGGCTTGCCGGTCGCTTCCCGGATGCGGCGGGCATAGGGCAGGCGATCCCCTTCCTCGACCGACATCGGCTCCAGGATGAGATGGGCGCTTTCCAGAAAGCCCCAGCTGATGTCGACGGCATCCACACCGGCTTCGCAAAGACGCGGCGCAATCTTCTCGCTGTCCTCGATGGTGATGCCGCCTTCAACGCCGTCCACCACGGACATCCGGTACATCAGCGGCTTGTTCCCGATCTGCGCCTTCACCGCCTTGATGACTTCGGTGGGAAAGCGCAGCCGGCGTTCGAAATCGCCGCCCCATTCATCGTCACGATGGTTCATCAGCGGGGAAAGGAATTGCTGGATCAGATAGCCATGGGCGCCATGCAGCATCACGCCGTCATAGCCCGCGAGCATGGCGAGCCGCGCCGTATTCGCATAACGCCCGATGATGTGGTGGATTTCCTCATCCTCCAGCGGTCGGGGCACGGCGTTCATATAGATGCTGTTAAGAGGAATCGCGCTGGATGAGACCGGCTGGCGGCCGATCACGCTTTCCTTGGTCTGTCGCCCCGCGTGCGAAATCTGGATGACCGCCTTCGCTCCGGCCGCGTGAATGGCGGCGACCAGTCGCGCGTGACCGGCCTTGAACCGGTCATTGTCCAACCGCAATTGCGGCACGTTGGAACTGAAGCCGGTTTCCGCGTCGACGCAGGTGAATTCCGTGATGATAAGGCCGGCGCCGCCCCGCGCCCTCTCGCGGTAATAGGCGATGATCGCTTCGTTCACGCCGCCGTCGGGTTCGCCCAGATGTGTTTCCATCGGGGCCATGGCGATGCGATTCTTGAGCGTCAGATTGCCGATCCGGAACGGATCGAACAGGCGCGGATAGGCCATGCTTCCTCTCAGCTTATTATTGAAGTCGCCTCCTTTCTAGCATTGCTATCCGAGCGGATAATCACCACAGTTCGAGACGTATTATGCAATGATGAGAGATAATCATGGATCGGCTGACGGGTTTGGAAGTATTCGTGGCGATCGTGGATTCAGGCAGCTTCGTCCGTGCCGCGGAGCGGCTGGCTCTTTCCCCGACCATGGTTTCCACCCATCTGGCCCGGCTGGAAGACCGGCTGAGCGCGCGGTTGATCCACCGGACGACACGCCGCTTCGCCCTCACCCCTCAGGGCCATTTGTTTCTGGAAGAAGCGCGATCCATTCTGGAAGCCGTGGAACAGGCCGAAAGCCGGATGCGGATGAGCGACATGGGCCCTAGTGGCCGCGTCGCGCTGGACGCGCCGGGCGCGATCGGCCTGCGCTTCGTCGTGCCGGCCCTGTCGCAGTTGCGCGCCCTTCATCCTCGCATCGTCCTTGACCTTAGCGTCGGGGACCGCAGCATGATGTTCCGGCCCGAAGCGTTCGACCTGCTCATCCGCGTCGGCGTACCGGCAGAAGGGAAGGGGGAAGTCGTCAATCTGGGCCGTACCCGTTTCGTGCAGGTGGCTTCGCCCGACTATCTGGCGCGTCGCGGCGAACCGGTGACGCCTGACGATCTTCACGATCATGATTGCGTGCTTTACGCCACGGTCGATCGGCCGGTTGGTCAATGGCGATTCGTTCGCGGAAAGGAGCGGCGGTCGCTACGCCCAGCCAGCGTCGCCACCTTCAATCATGGTGACGCCATAGCCGCCGCAGCGGTCGCCGGAGTCGGCATAGCCCAGACGCTGGAAATGCTGGTCGCTCCCGAACTGGCATCGGGTCTGCTGAAGCCGGTATTGACGGAGTGGAACCAGGAAAGCGTCGACGTCCAGCTCTTCATTCCCCAGGATCGCACGAAGCGTCAGGCCGTCCGCGCCGTGGCGGAGTTCCTGCAAAGCCGGGTCGACTGGGGCAGTTCCGCCTAGAGCCAATCGACATTCAGAAGATGACGAGCCGAAAATGGTGGTTTTCCGTGACCCGGAGCGCAGCCTACTCAAAGTAGGTGAGCACCGGAAGCACGGAAAAGCGTCATTTGCAGGCCGTCAGGGCTGAATGTCGATTGGCTCTACGCCGATCGGTGTCGCAGGGCCGCGACGATCAGATCGATCAGCAACAGCGCCTGGACCGATAATGTACGTCGAGCGAGGGATGCCACCACCAACTCCAGCGGCTGCGCGACCGGCAGACCGTTAATAAGCGCGTATCGGTCGTCGGCCAAAGCCTCCGCCGTGATCCAGACAGCGTCGCTTGCCAGCGTAACCAGGCCCGCAATCTCGAAATTGTCGCAACTGATCGTGGGCGCGTAGATCGGGCTGCCGCCTGTTCCGCCGATGATGGGATAGCCTGAGATGTCCTCCTCCCCCACCGTGCGGCCGGCAAGGGGATGGCCGCGCCGCACCAACGCGCCCAACCGCGTCCGGCCAATGCGCCTGAAGCTGAGGTCAGGCCGGTCTTCCACAAGGACATGGGCCAGGACGGCAAAGTCCAGTTCCCCTTCCTGGAGCAACGCCTGGAGTTCCCCGACATCGCCCAATTTCGTCCGCACCCTCAGGCCGCCATGATCGCGGGCGACATGGGACAGCATGCTCTCCAACAGCAATGCAGCGGCGAGGGGGCCGAAACCGCAACATACTTCCCCCGACCCGCGGTCGGAAAGCAGCGCCATATTGCGTTCAAGATTCTCCATCTGACGGAGCAGCGGCACCGCGTCAGCCAACAGCGCTTCGCCGGCGCGCGTCGGATATACGCCGTCGCGCCCGCGGTCGAACAGGCGCAGGCCGATTTCCGCCTCGGCCGCCTGGATGCTGCGCGTTAGAGCCGATTGCGTCACGCCAAGGCGGTCTGCGGCCAGGCCGAAGTGCCGTTCCTGACTCAATGCGACGATATGGCGAAGTTTACGGATGTCCATGTGCTGAACTCATCGAAATCACACTGTCAATGAATTGGAAGCCTCCCCGAAGCCAGCCTAAATTGCCGGACAAGGAGAGAAACAATGTCCTATTATGGTCCGGTGCTTGCCGTGACGGCGATCGTCCTGGCAACGGAAATTCTCATGGGCCGCCATCGCGGCATTTATCGTCGCGACGATATATTGGTGCTTGGCCTGTGCGCCCTGCTCAATCCGCTGGTCACGCGAATATTGGCCGGGCTGTTGATCGCTGGCGCGGCCGCGCTGCTGCTGCCGCAGGGGAAGGGTGCGCTCGCCCACCTTCCCTTGCTGCCCTCCTATGTCAGCCTGTTCCTGCTGGTGGAATTCGCCTTCTACTGGGGACATCGGTGGGCGCATGAGGGGCAGCGCCGACCGACGCTTCGCTGGTTATGGAAGATACACCGGACACATCATGCGGGGCGGTACATGAACGTGCTGGTGACACAGCGCATCAATCTGTTCTGGTCGTTCGTCGTGCCGACCGCATGGATTACGGGCTTTGCGGTCTATCTGGGGCAGGGGATCGCGGTGGGCCTCGTCATTCTCACCATCTTCTGCTGGAACCTCATCACCCACAGCCATTTTCGCTGGGATGACGCCATCCGGCGACATCCGCGTTTCGGCACCTTGTTTCGCGCGATCGAGCATCTGCTGATCAGCCCGGGCATGCATCATAGCCATCATGGCTATGGCAAGGACGGCGCATCCTATCGCAACTATGCAGTCACCTTCGCTTTTCTCGACTGGATTTTCGGAACGCTGCACATTCCGCAGGGGCGGCCCTGGCGCTATGGTGTGCCCGGTGCGCAGCCCCATTGGGCGGAGGAGGTGTTCTATCCGCTGGTGCGCATGCCCGCCAAGGCGAAGGAAAGCGGAGAACCGCATGCGGCGGATGCGGGGGAGGGGGCAGTGGCCTGAGCAGCCACAGGATGCGTCGGGTCCGAAGATATTGGCGTCGCGCCCCGCAGTGAAGCCAGAGCTTGACGGAACTAGTTTACCAAGTGCATCATATCTTCATAAATTGGCGGCTTAAAACCAGATATAAGAACGATCGTTCTATATGACGGTCGATCCGGTTGGTGATAGCCGGGCCTGCATGGGAGAAGGATGTGATGCCCCTCGACACTGGCGATTATTTTCTGTCCGCCGCCAATCCGGTGGCCAATGTCGACCAGCGCGATCTCGAGAGGCTCGCCATGCGGCTGTTCGAGCGGCCGGACGTCAGGGCGGCTCGCGCCCGTGCGGAGATCATGTGGCGGCGCGTGACGGACAGGCTCATGCCTGCCGACCAGATGGCGCTGTTCGACGACCATGTTTCCGATTATTGTTTCAAATGCACGCTGGTTGCCGCCAATACGGATGCCAATCATCCCCGCATATTGCGTCTATATAGTGAAGGCGGCCAATGGTTCGGACATAAGGTGCCCGGCGCGAAATGGGGTGGAGACAATCCCAACAACGCCTATCGCATCATTCCCGTCGCGGCAGGCGGACGCTATGAACTGACGGGGCAAAGGCAGGTCGAACCGTCCACTTACGTCACCTTCCAACTGGTCAGCAACAGCACCACGTCCGCGACGCTGGCATCGCTCGAACAACTTGACATGGAGATTGACGAGGACGGTCGGTACAGGCTCACCCTGGATGATATGCCTGTCGGGAAACGGCGGAATCATCTCCAGATACCGGCAGGGACGCTCTACCTCTTCATCCGCGATTCCATGGGGGATTGGGAACGGCAGCAGCCCGATGCGTTGCAGGTGCGCAGGCTCGACCCGCCGACGCGACCCCCGCTGACGGAAGATGAACTGGCCGCTACAGCCATTCGCAATATCCTGTCCGATGTATTCTATGCCTATTATGCCCAGCGTCTGTTCTTCAACGGCCCACAGATGATGACGCCGCCCGAGCGAGCGGGGTCTGTGGGCGGACTGGTGACCCAGCAGGGCAGCCTGGGCCACTTCACGTTGCGCGAGGATGAAGCGGTCATCATCACGGCCAATGCGGCGGGCGCAACCTATCGCGACATCGTCCTGCATGACCTGTGGTTGCGCAGCCTGCCCAATCGCGACAGGCAGATCAGCCTGACCAATGCGCAAATGGCGCCGGATGCGGACGGACGCTTCACCTATGTCCTCTCCATGGCGGACCCGGGCGTGCATAATTGGCTGAATCCATGCGGGCTGCATGATGTGCTGGTCCTGCACCGTTGGCAGGGCTTCCCCGATCCCGATGCGGAAGCCCCGTCGATCGAAAGCCGGAAAGTGGCGTTGGCGCGGCTTGAGGAGGCTTTGCCGCCAGCGGTTGCGAAGGTGACGCCCCGGCAAAGGCAGGCACAGATCGCGCGCCGCCAGGCTGCTTATGACCGGCGCTTCGCGGTCGATTGAGCGGAAGGTCGCAGGGTCTTCACAGATCATTCAGCCTGATCATCGCAGATGCGCTTTGAGCCGCCACTTGTTGGTGCCCAACCGCTGTAAAAACTCGATCGAGCCTTGAACCGGCTTTTCCCATCCGATTCCCTGGTCGGAGAGATCACAAATACGATCTATGTAGGCGCACTTGCATGCAATATGCGCCGTAATTAGCTTTGCACCGTTCTGGCACTGATATGCCGGATCAAGGACAGGCGGTTGAAGCCGCCGGCATCCAGACCGCGAGAACGGCGGATGTTCTGTCCGAAGGGGAGGGACGATGCGATCTGCGCGGCGCCTGGCCACATTTCCGGACATGATCCGCCTGCTTCATCATTTGCGATGCGGGCAGGTGCTTTCTTTGTCTCGGCATGATTCCGCCTGCTCCGGATCACCCGCGCCGGGTTCCCATGCATCCTTGGAACCGTTCGGGAGGCGCATTCGCATCGCTCGCTCATAGAACAAAATCATAGGGAGAGACGTCCATGAAAAAGCAGCTTCTTTTCGCCAGTGCGGCCCTGTCCGCCCTGTCCATGCCCTCTCTTGCCAGCGCGCAGGATCAGGGCGGCCGCGCCACGGCTGGAGATGCAGACATCGTCGTGACCGCCACACGGCGCGAACAGCGACTGCAGGAAGTGCCGCTTGCCGTCACCGCGCTGAGTGGAGACACGCTGCGCAGCCGGGGTATCGAAAATCTCAACGATCTGGGGCCGGGCAAGATCGCCGGTCTTACTTCCTATCCGCTCAACGGGACTGAGACCGGGGTAGCGCTCCAGATGCGCGGCTATGGGACATCGGACGCGTCCCAGGGCACGCAGGACAATGCCGTGGCCTTCTATATCGACGGCATCAACATTCCGCGAGCCCAGGGCGGCGCGCTCGACCTTATTACGCCTGAACGCATCGAGGTGCTGCGTGGGCCGCAGGGACAGTTGTTCGGCCGCAATGCGGAGGCGGGCGTTGTGCAGATCGTTTCCCGCCGGCCAAGCGGCGTGCTGGGAGGAGACTTCCGCGCCGGCATCGGCAATTTCGATGCCTATGAGCTCAAGGGGCGTCTAGACATGCCGGAAATCGCGGGATTCCGTATTCAGTTGTCGGGCATGTACCGCAAGCGGGGTGGGTATTTCCGGAACGTCAAGAGCGCTCTCCTGCAAAACATAACCCCCGTTTCAAGCCCTTATTCATCCTTTCACTGGAAGACTGGAGATTATGACAGGGATTTCCGCCAGCTCAAGACCTATGGCGGCAGGGTTGCGGTGGAACGCGATTTCGGCGATCTCAACATCTTCTATGCCTATGACAATGTCTGGGCAAAGGACGATCAGGCCTTTCCGCAAATCCTGGTATCTCCCAATATCGGCACGATCGAGAACCCCAATGGCGGCATCACCGTGCCGCCCACAGGCCCGGCTACGATCTTCACGACCGATGGAGGACGCTATCAGCAGTTTCCGCTCGATCTCGACAAATATCCCGACAGAGCGCCCTTCGCGATTCCCTCGCTCTATTTCATCACGAAGAATCGCGGTCATGTGCTGAACCTGACCTATGGCGCCAGCGACGCGCTGACGCTGAAGTCGATCACCGGATTGCGTCGCTCCATCAACTATGGCGGGGCGGTTACGTCATTGGGAACGTCGCCCGTGCAGGCATGGGCCAGCAATTATCTGGATTCCAAGGTTTTCAGCCAGGAACTTCAGGCGATCTACACGACGTCCAGCTTCAACGTCACGGTCGGCGGCATCTATTTCTACGAAGATGTGCAGGATGAGCGTGATTCCGGCTTTTCCACCAATTGTCCGGCGGGCATAGCGGGCGCGCCCTGCACGCCGGGCGGCGGCCCCAGCCGCGCGCCCTATTACAGTCCTTTCGCGCCCAATGGCGGCTTCATCCGCCAATTTTCCAAGACGAACGCCTATGCGGCCTACGGTCAGGCAAGCTGGACGCCACCCATATTGGAAGAGCGGCTGGAACTGACCGCGGGCCTGCGTTACAGCGACGACACCAAGAGGGCCCGGCGCGACATCTTCAACGGCGTGATCCTGCCGACGCAGTTGCGCAACGAGGCGAAGGAAAAGCGCGTCGATCCCGCCTTCACGGCCAAGGTCAAGCTGACCGAGGACATGAACACCTATGTCCGCTATGCCTCCGGCTTCCGGGATGGCGGCGCCAATGTTCGTTCGCAGGTGTTCACCGCCTATGGCACCGAAGTTTTGAAGTCCTGGGAAATCGGCATGAAGTCCCAATGGTTCGACAGGCGCGTGACCTTGAACATCGCGGCCTTCAAATATAAGGTCGAGGATCAGCAACAATCCATTCAGACCAGCCCGGCAACGAACCCCAGCATTTCCGACACGTTCAACGTCACCGTTCCCTACAGGGCAAAGGGGCTGGAAGTGGAATTGAGCGCCCGGATCGTGCCGGGGCTGAGCCTGGCGGCGAACTATACCTATGTCGACAGCAACAAGCGGTTGATCGGGATCGATCCGCGGACACTGACCACGTTCAAACCCAATGGGACGAGCATCCTGTCGTCGGGTCCGTGCGCGGCGGCCCCGGCCGGCAATTGTGCCGGCGCCCTGGTCGTATCGCCCGCCGATATGGCGGCCCACCCCGGCGCATCCTTCCTCCAACTGCTGGGCGTAGGCGCGGCCAAACATGCCGGCTCCGTTTCCGTGGACTTCAGCCGGCCGCTCGACCCCGGCGTCTTCAACATCCATTTCGACTGGACGCGCAGCTCGAAAATGACATGTTGCGCGCCCTACAAGCTGCTGACGGTGGTCAATTCGACCGGAACCGCTGCTTCGCCTTCGCCGCGCTATAATCCCGGCGTTTTCACCAACCGCATCAATATGCGCACGGGCATCTCCGAAATCCCGCTTGGCAACGGGGTGAAGGGCGAACTGGCCTTCTGGGTCAAGAACCTGCTGAACCATGTCGATCTGGGCCAGCTATTCCCGGCGGGCAATGCGCTCAATGCGTCGCAGCCCTATCCCCAGGCAGCGACCTATCTGCAACCGCCAAGGACGATGGGCGGCGAATTCCGCGTCCAGTTCTGATCGATCGGGGGATCGGCCATCTGCCGGTCCCCCATTCGCACGCATTATCCGCAGCTTCAGCACAATATCAGTGGCATCGCGAAATCGGAGCCGCCCACCGCGCCGGATGGGGAGGGAAGCGGATCGCCGCCGTTCCGGACGAGGGCGCGATAATGGCTCGCACTCATCCCGCTATGGTGGCGGAACGCCTGCTGGAAGGATTTGAGATCGTTATAGCCGATCAGCGTCGCGATCTGCGAAACCGGGCGATCGGTATCGCGTAGCTGCGACTGCGCGCTGCGCATCCGCACCAGCCGCAGATAGTCCCGCGGCGTCATGCCCAGCTTCGCGCGGAACCGGCGGATCAGTGTCTGCGGGCTCACCGCAAGATGCGTCGCGAGCATGCCGATATGCAGCCCGCGCGACGCCCGTTCGGAAAGCCACATCTGCGCCGCTGCGACCAGGGGATCGTCCGACAGGCCGGGCCGGTCCGATTCCATGCCCATCGCGTCCGCCAGCGTCCCTGCCATGGTCGGTGACAACAGCCTGCCGATCAGGCGGGTGAGCAGGCTCATTTCGTGCGTCATCCCGCGGGCCATCATGATCCGGTCGACTTCGGCAATGGGGTCCGTCGTGTTGACGCGGATATGCGGATAACGCCTGCGGAATTCCGCGGCTGCGCCTCGCGTCACCGGCACGGGCCCATTGCCCGTCAGCCCGGCCTCCGCCAACAATTCTATTCCCCGCCCAGTGGCGGACAGATGCGCGCCGCCTGCATATTGACTGCGGAGCCAGTCGATTACGGAATGGAGTTTGGCAAGATATTCCGGCGTCTCTTCCTCCGGACAATAGAAGTCGGGCACGTGGATATAGAGATGGGGCCTTGCCTCCAGCCCATCTTCCACTTGCAACTTCCATCCGCCCAGGACCTGAATTGGCCTTGGGCTTGGTCCCAACAATTTGGCGCGTGTGTGCATGCCGATGTCGTCTCTTGTTCGAAACTGATCGGCCACGCGCAGGCGCATCTGGCCGAACAGATCCAGGAACAAGCCGACACTGGCGAGACATGCGCCGTCAAATCCGATCACTGCAATATCGCGAGCCATACAGGATGGTAATTTACCCCCGTCATGATGTCAAAACCACACCTGACGCCAGTGCCAGGAGAGTCGCATGATGCATGCATAGAAAATAGGCCATGGACTTGGCCATTGGGAGAGTTTCGCATGATCGAGCAAATGGCCGGGCGCGCAACAGGCGCGCCCGAGACGGCATTTTCATGTCTTCCGACACGTGATCGGCCCGGGCAGGACCGGGCCTGATCCATGCCGCAACCCACTAAATTCTATCCACGCCTCAAGGGGCGTTCGGCCATCGTCACGGGCGCGGGAACCCAGGGCGACGGCATCGGCACCGGCCGCGCCATCGCGATGCTGCTGGCGGGGGAGGGCGCGCATGTCGCGCTGGTCGACCGCGACAGGGAAAGCGCGGAGGAAACGCGCCGCCGCATCGATGCTGCCGGTGGACAGACCTTCACGCTGGCCGGCGATGTCACGGTCGATGCCGACTGCCGCCATTTCGTGGAGCAGGCGGTCGCGCATACCGGGCGGCTCGACATATTGGTCAATAATGTCGGCATATCCGATCCCGTTGCATTGGACGCGGCGGACGAGAGCGGCTGGACGCGGGTCATCGACGTCAACCTCAAAAGCGCGATGCTGATGATCCGTCATGCCGTACCGGCCATGAAGGCGGCGGGCGGGGGATCGATCGTCAACATTTCCTCCATCGCAGGGATGCGGGCCCATGGATCGATAGCCTATGGCCCGTCGAAGGCGGCGATGGCGCAACTTGCCGCCGAAATCGCCGTCCTGCATGGCCGCGATGGCATCCGCGTCAACACGGTTGCGCCCGGCCATATCATGACGCCCCATGCCATGCATGTTCTGCCCGAAGGTCTGCGTACATTGCGCCGGGCCATCGCGCCGCTGGGCATCGAAGGGGATGCCTGGGACATCGCCAGGGCGGTGGCTTTTCTGGCGAGCGACGATGCGCGCTTCATCACCGGCGTTCTGCTGCCCGTGGACGGTGGCGTCACACGGATCGGCCCCATTGCCGCGCATTTCATGGCCGAAGCGGAACTGGCGGCCGACGCGGGAACAGAAGGACCGAATCAATGAGCCAACTGGATGAAAAACAGGAATCGGGCGTCGCCTTCATCACTGGCGTCATGGGCGAACGCTTCGGCGGCGTCTTCAACGAAGCCGCGACATCGGACCGTTTCGGGTCGGATATTACCCGCATGGCGGCAGGCTGGGCCTTTCACGATGCCTGGCGGCATG
This sequence comes from Sphingobium sp. PNB, assembly GCF_019873065.1. NCBI lineage: Bacteria > Pseudomonadati > Pseudomonadota > Alphaproteobacteria > Sphingomonadales > Sphingobiaceae > Sphingobium > Sphingobium sp. PNB. The sequence goes on along the minus strand of NZ_JAINEZ010000007.1, from coordinate 58,971 downwards.
AAGGCATCAACCGCAAGGAAAAGAGCATAGCCGTCATCTCCGCGCTGATCGCGTCGCGTCAATCGCTGGAGCTGAAAAACCATGTCAAGATCGGCCTGGCCAATGGCCTGACGGTGGAGGAACTGGAAGGGCTGCTGGTCCAACTGACGCCCTATGTCGGTTTCCCTTGCATCGCCTCTGCCCAGACAGCGGTGATCATGGCCATGCGCGAGGCCGGCATATCGCCCGAAGATCTGCCGACGTCGGAGGAACGCGGCCTGCTGTGACGCGGCAACCGACCGGCCCGGCGGCGAGGCGGTCACGATTTCACAACAAAAGCGAACATCAATGTTTCAGGGGAGGTTGTCATGAAAATTTCGAGTTTCTGGATGTCGTCCTGTGCCTGCCTGCTTTCGGCGGCTCCGGCAATTGCATCGGCGCAGGCGGCGCCCGAACAGGAACTCCAGCATGCGCAGGCCGCCTTCGGCAGTGACGACATCGTCGTAACGGCACGGCGGCGCGAGGAACGGTTGCAGGATGTGCCGCTCTCCGTCAGTGCGGTGTCAGGCGCTACGCTGGAGCGCGCCAATATTTCGAATGTCGCGGGCCTCAGCCGCGTGGTCCCCAGCCTTGTGTCGGTTCCCGGACAGGGCGGCAGCCGTTCGCTGCCCAATTTCGCGATCCGTGGCCTCAGCCAGCAGGAACTAACCCTGCTCGCGGACCAGTCCGTTTCCACCTATATGGGCGACATCGTGCTTGCGCGCACGCAGGGGGTCAATGGCGCGCTGTTCGACATAGGATCGGTGGAAGTGCTGCGCGGGCCGCAGGGCACCCTGTTCGGCCGCAACACGACCGGCGGCGCGATCATCATCCGTCCCAACCGGCCGACCGAAAATTTCGAAGGCCGCGTCGGCGTCACTTACGGCAATCTGGACACCTTCATCGTGGAGGGCATGCTGAACGTGCCCCTGTCGCCCAATATACTGGTGCGCGTCGCCGGCCAGCGTCAGCGCGACGACGGCTTCGTCTATGACGAGATATTGGGCCGCAACGTCAACGACACCGCGCAGGAGGGCGTGCGCGCCTCCGTGCTGATGAAGAACGACAGCGGCGTCGAATCGCTGACCGTCTATAATTATTTCCACGAAGACGATGGCGGCACGGCAAGCTTTCTCGCCAAGGTCCGTTCCACCGGATCGCTGAACGGCGCCGCCGTCCGCGCGGCGCGTGGCTATCGCCCGCTGGAGCAGTTGCTGGCCGAACAGCAGGCGCGGGGCCCCTATCGCATCGCCAATGGATCGAACATCTTCACCAAGGTGGAGACGCACGACATCGCCAACACTACGACCGTTCCGCTCAACGACATGCTGACGGTCAAGAACATCGTCGGCTATCGTCACGTCAAGGACAACATCTTCGACGATATGGATGGAAGCATGAATTCGTTGCATCCACAGCAGCGGATAGACTGGACCGCGCAGTTTTCGGAAGAGCTGCAACTGCTGGGCGAAACCGAAAACTTCAACTGGATCACCGGCCTTTATTATTTCTGGGAAAAGGGTCGCAACCAGGGTCTTTCCACGGTTGGCAGCGTCGATCCGGGCCTGGTCGAGCCGGAAGATATTTTCGGCTATCCCACCGCTGCGTTCAGCAACACCGATGTGGCGGGCCGCAACCGCAGCTTCGCTGCTTTCGCGCAGGGCACCTATCGTTTCAACGACAGCCTGAGCCTGACGGCCGGCGTTCGCTACAATCGAGACAAGCGCGAGGCGACGATCCGCAATCGCACGGCCACCGCATGCCGTTTCACCCGCGACCTCGACAATAATCCCGCGACGCCGGAAACCGCCGTGCCGCTTTCGCAGTGCGAGTTGAACGTGGGCGACAGCTTTTCCGAAGTCACCTACAATCTCAGCCTGGAATATAAGATCGCGCAGGACAAGCTGATCTACCTTGCGCACCGGCATGGCTACCGCACCGGCGGCTTCGGCGCCCGCGCCTCGACCGAGGCCGGGCTGCGCCGGACCTTCAGGCCGGAAACGGTGGACGATGTCGAATTGGGGGTGAAGGCCGACTGGCGCATGGGCGGCATGTTCCTGCGCACCAATCTGGCCGCCTATTACGCCAAATATAACGACATCCAGCGGTTGCTGACCGATCCGCTGGCCTTGCCCCCCACCACTGTCACGACCAATGCGGGCAAGGCGCGCATCTGGGGCATCGAAGCGGACATATTGTTCCGTCCGGTGTCCATGTTGGAACTGTCGGCCAACTATGCCTATACCAACGCGAAGTTCACGAAGTTCATCTATCCGGACGGCAGCGACCACAGCAACGATCCCTTCGCCCGCGCGCCGCGCAATGTCTACACGCTGGGCGCGCGGCTGCTCGCACCGCTGGACAGTTCTCAGGGCGATGCGTCCATCGGGATCAGCTATTATCATACCGACGATTATGTCGGGAACGATACGGTTGTGCCGGGCTATACGGATGCAGAGGGCTATAATCTGGTGAATCTGGACGCGAGCTGGAACCGGGTCATGGGATCGGGCTTCGACCTCGCCCTCTATGTCAACAACCTGACCAAGAAGAAATATGACTTCCTGCTCATCAACCTCGACAGCCTGGGCTACACCAGCCACACGCCCGGCCTGCCGCGGACTTATGGCGTGACCCTGCGCTATCATTTCTGAAAAAGGGGGCGGCTGCCCCGCATCCGTCCTGTTTCGCGGGACGGATGCGGGTCGGCCTGGCCCGACGTTTATGGGAAGACCGGACATGGCCGACATGATTACTTCCACCTCGCCTGATACGCCGCCGATGCGCGAGCTCAGGACCGCCAATCATCTGCTGGGCGATCGCGCGGCGCTGGATGCGGCATGGGATCGGGACGGCTACTGGTTCTTCCGCGACGTGCTGGACAAGGATGCTGTCGGCCGGTTGCGCGCCGTCTACCTGGATGTCTTGCGCGACCTGGGAGTCGTCGACCCAGCGCGCGACGACGCGGCCGTGTATAATGGCGCACCGCTCGACGATTTTCCGATCCGGAACGACGGCACGCCGGCCACCGATCCGCTGCTGGCCCGCTATCCGCGGGATCAATTCGTCGCGGAGCCCGCGATCCGCGCCTTTTTCGAGGAGCTGTTCGGGGAAGAGGTCTTCTGGGTGCCCAATACCGAATATCACGCGCTGCCGCCGGGCACGGGTCGGCCGGACTCGCGGTTCAACTTCGTCCATTGCGATGGCCCCAACAACAAGGGGCTGCCACTGAAAATCTGCTGGATGCCGCTCGCTCCAATCGATGAGGAGACGGGCGGCCTGGCTGTTGCCGAAGGGTTGCACCGTCCCCGGATGAATGATTTTCCCCGGCCGCCCCAGGGCATAGGCGACGATGTGATCCCGGCCGATGCCTGGTGCCGCGCCCTCTACCAACCCGGCGACCTGCTGGTGTTCAGCCTGGAAACGCCCCATAGCGGACTTGCCAACCGGTCCGACCGCCATTTCCGCCTGTCGATGGATATTCGCGGCATGCCGAAATCGGGCAATATCCCGACCGTCGGCACGGTCGCCGCGCTCGACGCCTGCGCCATCGCCGTGGAAACGAAGGAGGGGGAACAGCGCACCTTCCGCATCGATGAGGACAGTTTCTGCCGGATAACCCGAGGACGGCTGACGGGCATGCCGCTGGCGCTGGAGGAAATCCCGCAACTGGTGAAGATCGGTGATCCCGTTTATGTCGCATCCGACCACGGCACCGCCATGTTCATCCGTCCGCAGCACTGAAACATCCGGCGGGAACAGCAGGAACATCCTGGCGGCATAAGGCCGGTCGTACGGACTTGTGATGCATTGTCGGCGCCTGTGTGAAAGCCGTTGCCCGAACGGGATCGATCCTCTCTACCTGACTGTCGAACAGGGCAGCAGGCATGGGAGAGGTTCATGGAGGTCATGGCAAGCGGCCTTCTGATTCCGGAAGGGCCGGTGGCGCTTTCCGATGGATCTGCGCTGGTGGTGGAATTGGGCGATGTACGCCTCAGCGGCGAAGTCGCCGCCACGGCGTCGGGCCACATCATGCCGGACAGCTTCGCGGTGGAGGCGGGCGGGCATGTCTGCATCGGCTCCATTGGGCGAGGCGGTATCACCATCGTCGATCCCGCCATCGGCCTGCGCGGCGACATGCCGATCGATGATCGCATGGTGACGAACATCGCCTTCGGCGCCGAGAATGGCCGGGATGTCTGGATCACGGCAGCCGGAACGGGCCGGTTGCTGCGCGGCCGTTCGCCCCGGCCGGGCCTGCCGCTCGCTTTCGCGGCATGAGGGACGAGCGCCGATCATGACCCATCCGGCAAGACTTCGACCCCGATCTGACCCAGCTGCCGTGACGGCCGACGATGATGCGATGGTCGGGCGTGTCATGCCCCCGCAACTGGATGTGCTGGACGCTCGCTCCCGCATTCTCGACGCCGCGGCGCATCTGTTTCGGCGGGAGGGTTTTTCCGGCACGTCGATGGACGCCATTGCCGCGCTGGCGCGCATGTCGAAAAGGACGCTCTATGCCGGCTTTCCGGACAAGCGCGCGGTTCTCGAAGCGGTTCTGGAGCAGTTCATCGCCCGCCGTTTCGCCATGATCGAGCGGATCGGCCGCGAAGCCGCGAGCGACGAGGCTATATTGACCCGCATGGTCGGCGCCCTCAACGCGATGGCCACGGACGAGGATGCGCTCGCCATGTACCGGTTGCTGGTGGCGGAGGCGACAAATCTGCCTGCGCTGGCACTGGCGGCGAACCGGAACGGGCTGACGCAGGCGCAGGCCATGCTGCGCCAGCCTCTCCTCAATTGCGGTGTACGCGATCCGGATAGGGCCGCCTGCTTCCTCTACGACCTCGCCGTGCTGGCGCCGATGCATCGCCTGTTGGTGGGTACGGACAATCTGCACATGGACGTCGCCGCCATCGTCAGACTGGTTCTTCAGGGCGTGAAGGGAATGTGAAGCAGGGTCTTGCTCCGATCGCGGATGGCCGGGAACGGCTGTGGCCGGCACCGGGCGCGTCGGCGGCCGACCCTCAGCCCTGGACGGGATTTCTTAGGCTATGTTGCGATCTGCCGGACCATCCCATGCGAACCTTATTTTCCGCCGGGGTCAAGCGCTCCATGGACGCCGAATTCCCCGCCGGCGCTGCGATGACGGGGAAGGGCATGTCTTGCTGCAAACGCTCGTCGGTCATCTGGTCGCCTGCCTGTTATCGAAGCTGCATATGGAGGAGGCTGCATGAAAGAACCCTGGTTGCCGTTGGTCCCTGAAGACGTCACCGCCTCCTGGCTGGGCGACGCGCTGGCACCGCGCTATCCCGGAACGCGGGTCGAGAGGCTCGACGTCCACGAAATCCTTTGGGGCACGGGCACCAAGATGATGGTGACGGCGACCTATAATGACGCCGGGCGGGGCCATGGCCTGCCGCGGGCCTTGTGCATCAAGGCGGGTCTTGCCGAGCATCGGGAGCTGGTGAAATTCTGCTACCAGACGGAGGCGCGCTTTTTCGCGGAGCTGGCGCCGCGCCTGCTGCTGGGGCTGCCGCAAATCCTCTACGCCGCGGCGAATGCCGATCAGGGGATGGTGGTCATGGAGGATCTGCGACCGACCGGCGCCCATATCTGCCGCGTGCAGCAGCCGCTGACCCGCGATCAGGCCGCCGCTTTCCTGGACGACATGGCCGCGTTGCACGCGCGCTGGTGGAACAGTCCCGCGCTGGAGGACGATGGCGATCTTGGCTGGCTGATGCGCCATGATCCATTGCCGGACGAAGCCTGGGGCGATTTCGGGCGCGGTCAGCTCCAGCCCGAAACATGGGCGCATTATATGGGACTGCCCCGGTCGCTCGGCATTCCGGCGGCTTGCCGCGACCGGGAAGGGGTTCATGCGGCGCTGCAGGAATTGCGCCTTTTCGGGGAGCAGGGTCCGCGTTGCGTCATCCATGGCGACGCGCATCTGGGCAATATGTATCTCACCCGCGAGGGGCGGCCGGGCTTCCTCGACTGGCAGACCACGCGTCGCGGCCATTGGGCGCAGGACGTGACCTATTTCTACATCTCCGCGCTCGATCCGCTGGACCGGCGGGCTTGGGAGAAGGATCTGGTCGCGGGCTATCTTGCCGCGCTGGCCCGCCATGGCGTGGCCCATCCGCCGTCCGAGGAAGAGGCATGGCGCGCCATCCGCGCCCATATCGTCTATGGCCTGTTCTACTGGATGGTGAATCCGGTCGAATGGCAGGCGGAGGAGAATAACGCCGCCACCGCGCCGCGTTTCGGCTGGGCGGCGGTCGATCATGCCGCCCCGCCACTTGGTCCGCTTTAAACCGGATCAGGCGTCCGCACGAACCGGTTCTGGATCGAGCCGAACAGATAGTCGCGGTTCGCCTGCTCGTCGAACGCATCCAGCGTCCAGCCGCCGGGATGGATGCTGGTGCGGATCGCTTCAGGTTCGGGGATCAGGGCCACTTCGTCGCCCTGGATGTAGAAGTCCCGCCCGCTGACATGGGCGGCGGCGTCGGTGCACAGCCATACGATCAGCGCCGCGACATGGGCGGGCAGGGCGGTCATGCGCGGCTGCGCCATCGGCTTGTTCCACAGCAGCGGAATGCCAAGTCGCGCCGATTCAGCGATGGTCTCGTCGATTTCCGGCGTATGCGTGCCCGTCAGATGCGACACCGGGCGGATCAGATTGGCGCGAATGCCGAATTCCCCCAGGTCGCGCGCAATGGTGCGGGTGAAGCCCAGAAGGCCTTCCTTGGCGGCGGAATAATTGGCCATGCCCCAATGGCCGAAGCCCGATGGCGACCCCGTATTGACGATTACGCCGGACCGCTGCGCGATCATATGCGCCGCCGCCGCACGGCAGGTGTAGAAGCTCGACGTCAGGCTGACGTCCATGCAGAGGTTCCAGTCCTGGTCCGTCATCCGGTCTATCCGCGCCGGGCGGACGATCCCCGCATTGTTGACCAGAATGTCGATCCGGCCGAAGGCATCGATGGCCGCCTGCACCGCCGCCTCGCCGCCCTCGCGGGTCGCCACGCTGGAACATTGGCCAATTGCCTCGCCGCCCGCGTCGCGTATCTCCTGCGCCACGGCTTCGGCCAGCGACGCGTCGCCGCTCTCCGTGCCATAGGGGCCGCCGCCCAGATCGTTGACCACGACCTTCGCGCCCTGCTCCGCCAGCAGCATCGCTTCGGCCCGGCCGATATTGCGGCCCGCGCCGGTCACGACGGCGACCTTGCCCTTCAGTCTCTGCATATTCCAGCTCCCGTTAATTGTGCCGGGAGAGTAGCCGCTGGCATCCTTAGACCCTAATCACTGACGTGATGATTGCGCCTGACGCGCTTCCCGACGATGCCCGGCTTCGCCACAAGATCAGCGCCAACGGAGCGCGGCGATGATCCTGACCAAATGAAGGAGATGCAAGGGTGAAGGCGATCGTGATCAACCGCCATGGCGGCCCGGAGGTGTTGGAGCCTGCCGATCTGCCGTCGCCGCAACCTCAGCCGGGGGAGGCGCTGCTACGCATCCTGACGGCGGCCGTCAATCCGGCGGACGGCAAATGGCGGGCGGGCCTGTTCGAAAGCTTCGCGCCTGTCGGTTTCCCTCATATTCTGGGCTATGACGTGGCGGGCGAAGTCATCGGCGGGGAGGGCTTTGCGCCCGGCGCCCGCGTCTTCGGCATGCTCGATCCGTTCCGCAAGGGCGGCTATGCCGAACAGGTCGCCGTGGCCGCCGATCATCTGGCGCTGGTGCCCGATGGCCTCGATCTGCCGACCGCCGCCGCGATCCCGACCGCTGGTCTGACCGGCTTGCAGATGGTCGAACGCGGGTTGGACCTTCAGGCCGGTCAGAGGCTGATGCTGACGGGCGCGCTGGGCGCCGTCGGCCGTTTCGCCCTGTTTGCGGCGAAGGAGCGGGGCGTCCATGTGACCGTCGCCGTCCGCGCCGCCCATGTCGAGGCTGTGCGCGCTCTGGGTGCTGACGATGTGATCGCCCTGGGCGAGGAGGATTGGAGCGGCGCGTCCTTCGATCATGTCATCGACACTGTGGGCGGCGAAGCAGTCGGCGCGCTTTGCCGGCACCTGAAGCCCGGCGGCCGGGTGCTGACCGCCGCCACCACGCCGATCCCGAGCGACGGATTGCCGTTTGCGCCAGAATTTTTCGCGGTCGTCCCCAGCGGTCCCGACGCCGCCCGTCTGGCCGCCGCCGTCGCGCAGGGCAGGATCGCCGTGCCCATCGCCCGCATCCTGCCGCTCGATCAGGCGGCGGAAGCGCAGCGGCTGGTCGATGCGGGCGGATTGAACGGCAAGGTCATCCTGACGAACTGAAAATCCTTGCGATAGCGCAGTCTTCCGCGCCGCATCGTCAACCGGCCAACGCAGCCAGCACCGATGCCTTTTGCGCCAGCGCTCCGCGCATATCCCCGCCCACCGGCAGGCGCAGGGGCAGCGTTTCGCCGTCGAGCGCCGCCAATATCGCCTCCGCCACCGCTTCCGGCGGGCGGGCGGCGGTGGCGTAATAGCCGTCCAGCACCGTCTTGCCCTGCCCCGACAGAAAGCCGTAATCGGCAATGCGGAGCTGCGCCTCGCGGGTGCCATGGCTGATGAAGCGGGTGGCGATCGCGCCCGGCTCGACCAACATGGTGCGAATGCCCAGGGCTGCAACCTCCAGCGCCAGCGTTTCGGTCAAGCCTTCCAGCGCGAATTTGCTCGCGCAGTAAGCGCCGAGGCCGGGCGTGCCGTTCAGACCGCAGCCCGACGACAATTGAACGATCGTGCCCGATCCGCGCGAGCGGAAATGCGGCAGCAGCGCCTGGGTCAATGCCCAGGGACCGAAGAAATTGACCTCGAACAGCCCGCGCGCATCATCCAGATCGACCTCCTCGACCGCGCCGAACAGGCTCTGCCCGGCATTGTTGACCAATATGTCCACATGCCCGGCCGCCAGCGCTTCGCATGCAAGCCTCAAAACCTGCCTGGGATCGCTCATGTCCGCGACGATTCCCCTGGTGCGGCCTGCGCCCTCCGCTTCGAATGCGCTGATCGCTTGCGCGTCGCGGGCGGCGCCAGTGACATGGTCGCCCCGCGCCAGAGCGGCTTTCGCCAACGCCGCGCCGATGCCGCTCGAAATGCCTGTGATCAGCCAGCGCCTCATATCCCGTCTCCTCGACCACTCGCCCCCAGGCGTCTCAGAAAAGCGCGAGGTCGACAATCGGAGGGAGGAGAAGCGCGTAAACAATGCATGCTTGATGCATGTTCCTATCGACATGGATGCCGTCTGCCGCTCAGCGCTCTATCCCTCGCAGGAACAATGCGACCACGCGGGTCGCCCATTGCTGCCGAAACGCCTCGTCCGTGAAGTCGTCGGTCAGGAGGAAACGCAGCCCGCCATTGGCCAGATTGATGAAGTGCTGGGCCAGTTGGGCGGGATCGTCGATCTCGTACCCCGCCTCCCGCAAATGGGTGAGATAGGCGGTTATCGGCGCCACCGTATCAGCGATATGGCCGTGCAGCCGCTTGGCTATGTCGGGGAAGCGTTCCTTCGCGGCGATGGCGAGACGAAGCAGGGCGATCCGCTCCGCCTCCGCCACTTCGCCGGTGATGCGAAGGGCGAAGTCCGTCAGCACCCCGGCGGGTTCCCGTCCCTCGGTCGCGATGCTTCGCACATCGCTGCGCATGGACGCGACGCTGTGGAGGGCGACGGCCTCGAACAGCGCGGCCTTGTTGTTGAAGCGGGCATAGATTGTCGCCTTGCTGACCCTGGCGACGGCGGCGATATGGTCCATGCTCGCGCCGGCATAGCCGTGCATCAGAAAGGCGCGCGCCGCTGCCTCGATCAGTTCGGCCTCGCGCACCGGCGCATCCGCATTGGTCGGCCTCCCCCGGCGCGGTCTTGTGATGTCTTCGCCGGGCACGCTTGCTCCATCGAAATAAAACTATACCGTTTATTTTATTAAATGCGAGTCGGTCGCGCAAGAGCGATCAGGGAGAGGGCAAGATGAAGCGGGTCATCCTTTTGCGCGGACCGCGATCCGTCATGGCCGCATCCGCGCCCGAATGGGCCGCGGCGCAGACCTGGGCCAAGGCGGCCGAGCGGATCGTCGTGCATAAGGGGCTGAATGCTCCGGCTGAGCCCGGCGGTGTTCCGACGCCGCCGGTTTACGATGCGGTGATCGAACTTTGGTCCGACGCCGCGCTCGATGCCCACAGCATCCGCTCCGATTGGAAAGAGGTGGAGGTGCGCTCCTCCGCCCAGGTCGTCGGCAAGGCAGCGGCTGCGCCCTTGCCGACCGGCATCACGCCGGGCCTTTCCCAGCTTTCCTTCATCCGCGCCATCGAAGCTTTGCCGCGACAGGATGTGGAACGGCACTGGGACGAACATATCCCGCTCGCCTGCGAAATCCATGTCGGCATGAACCGCTATGTGCAGGATCGTTTTTCGCCGGCGGTTCCCTGGTTCGGCATGGCCCATCTTCATTTTCCAAGCGAAGCGGCGCTGCGCGACGGGTTGTTCAGAAGCCCGGAGGACATCGCCGTCATTACGGCGGACGTGGCCGAGTTCGTCAGCGATTACGCGACCATGATCGCCATCGAGCATATCGTGAAAGCATAGGAGAGACAGGCATGGACCTTGGACTGGCAGGCAGGCGCGCGCTGGTGACGGGCAGCAGTTCCGGCATCGGCGCGGGCATAGCCCGACTATTGGCGGCGGAAGGCTGCGCCGTGATTGTGCATGGCCGCGATGCGGAAAAGGCGCGTGCCGTGGCGGATTCGATTGGCCCCGGCGCCTGCGTGGCGATTGGCGATCTTTCCACCGATGCTGGGGCGGATGCGGTGGCGAAGGCAGCCGGGGAGGTCGACATATTGGTGAACAATGCCGGCGGCGCCGTGGGCACCTCTGCCATGCATTGGACGGAGGTGGACGAAGAGGGTTGGGAGGGTACCTATCAGCTCAACGCCATTGCCGCCGCGCGGTTGATCCGGCGGCTTCTGCCCGCGATGCAGGCGAAAGGATGGGGCCGCATCATCAACATCGCCAGTGCCGCGGCCACGCAGCCCATTGCCTTCGGCCCGGATTATGGCGCGGCCAAGGCGGCCATGCTGAACATGACCGTCAGCCTGGCGAAGGCACTGGGACCCTGCGGCGTCACCGCGAACAGTGTCAGCCCCGGCATGATCCTCACTCCGGCGGTCGAGGCATGGCTCGGCAATCTCAAGCGGAACATGGGCTGGGGCGACATTTCTCTGGAGGAAGCAGAAGCCCGCGCCGCTCGCGAGTTGACGCCGATCCCCGTCGGCCGCATCGGCCGGGTCGAGGAGATCGCCCATGTCGTCTGCATGATCGCGAGCCCGCATGCCGGATACATGACCGGCGCCAATGTCCGCGTGGACGGCGGTCAGGTCCAGAGCGTCAACTGAGTGCCCTGACGCCTGTTTTCATCGAATAGCCGATCTTTCTTGCCCATGCTGGCGCCGATCCGGCGAAGGGATAGGATCGCCCCGGCTGCCGCTCGCCGTGGATGACCGCCTGTTCGCGCGTGACGAACGCATGGGCCGAAAGAGAATGGAAGAAGAGGATGGACATGACCGATTTGCGTTTCGACGGCCGCGTGGCGATCATCACCGGCGCGGGCAACGGTTTGGGCAAGGATTACGCGCTGGAGCTTGCCCGGCGCGGCGCGAAGGTCGTCGTGAACGATCTGGGAGGCAGCGGATCGGGGCAGGGACAATCGCATAATGCGGCGGACCTGGTGGTCCAGGAAATTCGCGGCAAGGGCGGCGAAGCGGTCGCCAATTACGACAGCGTGTCGACGCGACAGGGAGGTGCAGCCATTGTCCAGACCGCGCTCGATGCCTTCGGCAAGGTCGACATCTGCATCAACAATGCAGGCTTCCTGCGCAATGGCCGGTTCGAAGATCTGACCGATGAGCAGATCGACGCGATCATCGACGTGCATCTGAAAGGGGCCATCTATGTCGCCCAGCCCGCCTATCGCGCAATGCGTCGAAACGGCTACGGCCGGTTCCTTTTCACCGGTTCGGCATCCGCCATGTTCGGCCACGCCTGGCAGGCCAATTACGCGGCGGCAAAAGGCGGCCTCATGGGCCTCAGCCATATCGTCGCCATCGAGGGATCGGCCTATGGCATCACGTCGAACCTGCTGCTGCCCACCGCGCAATCCCGGCTGGCAGCGGAAATGGACGCTGGTTTCATGGAAATCCCCGCCTTTGCGGAGGCGGTGCAAGGCGCCGATTACGCCGCGAGCGAGGGCCGTATCGAAGTGGCGTTCAATACGCCGCTGGCAGTCTATCTGGTCAGCGAACAATGCACTTCCACCCACGGCATCTATTCGCAGAATAGCGGCCGTTACGCGAAGGTGCGCATCTGCGCCGCCGATGGCTGGGTTGCGCCGATGGGGCCTATGCCGCCCAGCGTGGAGGATATTGCCGCTCACTGGGGCAGCGTCACGGACGACGCCATCGTTCATGAACCTCTGACCGTCTATGATGAATTCACCGCCGTTGCCAAAGCGGCGCGCCGCCAAGGCCTGATCTGACCGGAACATGCCTCGCCGGTCGCTGGCGGACCGGGCATCGGGCTAAAGCATCGGGCGGAAAAGCCTGTTCTGAGCCTGTCGAAGGGCGAGAACCGGTTTTCCGCCCGAAAGGATGCGGAAACGGAATTTGGAGCGCGCGACCTGCGTCCGATTCAGTGCAGCGCGCTCCAGACCTGGCGGTGCTACAGCCCGCCGATGAATTCGCGGTCGAACCGCTGGTGCAGGTCGCCCAGCAGCCGGGACAAGGTCTGCCGGTCGGTGGGGCTGAGTTGGCGGAAGAAGCGGACCAGCTTCGACTGCGCGGCAATGTCGACAATGGCTCGCTCGATGAGCGCGCGTCCCGGCGGCGTCAGCGCCAGGTCGAAAACCCGTCGGTCCTCCGGGTTGCGCTGGCGCTTCAGCAAGCCCGCCTTTTCCAGGCGCGCGATCCTGGTCGAGATCACGGCATTGGATATATGGAGGGTGGAGGCGAGATCGGTCGCCCGGTGCGGCATGTCCTGATCGATCGCCAGCGTGCCGAGAAGGTCGAGATCAGCGAAACTATATCCCAGCTTGCCCGCGATGCCGTCCAGATCGGTCGTGACCAGATGCCCGACCGTGAACAGATGCCAGAGCGGCCCGAAATGCTCGCTCTCCATCTCGGGCATGCGCTGTGCATAGAAGGAACGGCCGGCGTTGAGTTGGTCCAGAGGCTTGCGAGGCATGTTCGCGCTGCCCTCCACCGGCATGGAGCTATCGACGGCGGCTCAGGGCCAGCACAGGTCCAGACTGAGCACACCGTTGACCATGCCCGTCGCCAGTACCGGCTTCGTCCCCGGCTTGATGCGGAAATCCGGAATGCGGCTCAGCCATTCCTGGAGGAAAATGCGAATTTCCCGCCGCGCCAGCACTGCGCCCGGACAGGCATGGGCTCCGTTTCCGAACGCCGCGTGCACCGGCTTTTCACGGCTGAAATCCACCACCAGCGGATCTGCGTTCACCCGGTCGTCCGTACCGACCCAGAGATTGGCGGGCAATATGCGGTCGCCCGCCTGGAAATATACGCCCTTATATTCGAGGTTCTCGGTGATCACGCGGGACGTATTGGCCAGACCGTGGCGACGAATCATCTCCTCAATCGCATGCTTGATGAAATCCTCATCATCCAGCCGCTCGACCAACTGACGGCGATGACCTGGATTCAGCGCCAGGAAACGGGCGATGAAACCAATCATGCCGGCCACGGTGTCGAGCCCGCCGAACAACACCAGCGTTGCGTAACTGACGGCCTCCATCTCGGAAATCCGACCTTCACCGACATTGACGTTGACCAGCTTGCTCAGCAAATCCTCTCCGGGATTGTCGCGACGGGCGCGAATTTCATCCATCAGATAACCGCCCATTTCCTGCTGCGCCTGCAACCGTATTTCGGCGGTGTGGCCGCGCACCGAACGTTCCGCGATCGGCAACAGGCGATGCTTGTCGGAGATCGGCAGATCGACCAGTTCCAGGAAGACGTGGATGGGGAGGATCTTGGCGAAATCCTCGATGAACTCGCATTCGCCCCGCGGCAGCACGCGCTCTATCGCCTCCACCGCGACATCGCGCACCTTGCTCTCCAGTTCGGAGACCACGGCAGGCATCAGCGACTGCATCAGCGGGCGCCGGTATCGCGCATGTTCGGGTGGGTCCATCTCCAGCGGGATCTGGCGTGGCGTGCCTTCCGGCATCGGGGGCAGGACGATGTGCTTGTGCGAGAAATGATGATAGTCGCGCTGCATCGCGATGATGTCGTCGCTGCGGGTTGCAACCCAGTGACCGCCATTATGGGGGGTCCAGAATATATCGGGATTGGCCTGCTGGATCGCGGCATAGGCCGCCTGCACATCCTCTGCCGACCCCGGAATATCGTAGATGTTGAAATCGCGCACCAGCGCGGCCGGTACATGGTCGGGACGCGGTGCCAGCTCGCCTTCAGCCACGCTTGTCATGTCAGCGCTCATTCTCTGTTTTCCCTCTCCGAAACTGTCTTGACCCAGGGGGCAGGCGAGGCAAGGGCCGCGTCTGCGGATGGGTCAGGATTTCACAGATGCGATGGATCGCGGCTCCTGCCGGTCGCCGCCCCTCAATCCTCCGGCGCAATCGCGACGCGCAGGCCGTCCAGCTCCGCCGTGAGAGGAATCTGGCAGGACAATCGCGAATATTCGTCGCGATGTTCGGAACTGTCCAGCAGGTCGCTTTCATCCTCGCTGACCGTCGGCAACAGCCCGAAGAAGGCCGGGTCGACCTTCACATGGCAGGTCGCGCAGGAACAGCATCCTCCGCAAAGCGCCAGCATCTCGTCGATCCCGGCATCGCGGATCGCTTCCATCAAGGACAGTCCAGTTTCGGCGGCAATTTCCCTTTCCGCGCCATCGCGGGTGGTGACGATCACATTTGGCATATTGGGTCCCCTGGATGAAGATCAGTCGCCGAAGCGGACATGGAGATGCCTGGGCACGCGCATCATCGAACCGCGTATCTCGGGCCGCGGCTTGTCGGGGTCGAAGCGCAGATTGGGCAGATGATCCAGTACCGCATGCAGCGCGCGGGTCATCTCCACCCGCGCCAGATGCTGGCCGACGCAGATATGCGGTCCGCGCGAGAAGGAGAAGTGCGCCTTGCGCTCGCGGAAGATGTCGAACTTGTCGGGATCGGGGAAGATCGCCGGGTCGCGATTGGCGGCGCCCGCCACCACGTCGAGCAGCGATCCGGCCGGAATTTCGACGCCGGCAAGCACCACATCCTGTTTCGCCATGCGAAGCTGCACGGCGACGGGGCCGTCCCAGCGCAGCGCCTCCTCGATCGCGACGGGAATGAGCTTTCGGTCCTCCCGGATGGCGTCGAGCTGGTCGGGATTTTCCAGCAGCGCGGTCAGCAGCACGCTGGTCCCGCGATAGGTGGTGTCGCCCGCCGCGTTCATCAATTGCCGCAGGAAGGAGATCAGCACCAGCGGCGGCAGATAATCGCCGTCCACTTCGGTATTGGCGAGCAGGCTGACCAGATCGTCGCCCGGATTGCGCCGCCGTTCGTCCACCAGCGCGGTGAAATATTCGCCCAGCTTGCGCGATGCCTCCTGCGCCTTGTCGATGTGCATATAGTCGGTCTGGCCAATGGCCAGCCGCTGGAAGGTGCGTACATCCGATTCCGGGAGATCGAGCTGCTGATAGATCACCTCGAAAGGATAAAGCAGGGTGAATTGTTCGATGAGGTCGGCGCGGCCGGTGCCCATGAACCTGCCCATCAATTTATGAACCACCGGATCGACGATGGTTTCACCCCATGTTTTCACATATTGGGGCAGGAATATTTTCTGGAAGATCTTCCGCCAGCGGCCATGTTCGGGATTGTCCATGACGCTGATGCTGCCCTGGCCGAAGGTTTCCCCGATGTTGAACCTGTAGCCATGGTTGGAAAAGCTGTCGGTGTCGGTCAGGACCGTCAATATCTCGTCCGAACCGACGATCGTGAACATTTTGCGATCCGGGTAAGTGGCGGATTGCAGGCCCATTTTGGGGCGGTAATCGCCTTCCAGCACCGGGGTCTGCGCCCGCCATTTCGCGATCTTCGCATAGGGATCGAGCGTGTCCCCGAAATTGATGTCGTCCGCGCTGAACGGATCGTAGCTCGGATCGTCATATTCCTGAATTCTGACGGCGGGTTCCATGGCCGGAATCTCTCCTATGAAGCATATGCTACATAAGTCCGGCCGGTCGGGCTGTCAATCGATGGGCGGCCCCACCAGCGACTGGGCGATCAGTTGCTCCAGCACGTCCAACACGGCCTCACGGCCCGGCGGATCGGGAAAGAGCGCGTCGCGCAGGATCACGCTGGCGGCGATCATGCCGAAGCCCAGCCGCACGCCGATGCCAAGGTCGAAGGGCGGATCGATTCCCGCCAGCGCATAGCGTTGACGGACCTGATCGACCGACTGCTGGAAAAAGGGGGCCAGGCCGCGCAAGCCGGGCGCCGCATCCTCGCCGCCGCTTGGCGGTCCGGCGAGCAGGGCGCGGAACATCGCCTCATTGCCTTCGAACAATTCATAGACCTGTCGGGTGAAGCGGCGCGTTTCCGCCTGTCGGGGGAATGGCGCGGTGGGATCGGGATGGAGTTCGACGAAGTCGGCCATCAGCGCGTCGAACGGCGCGATCACCACTTCATTGAACAGTCCCGCCTTGTCGCCATAATAGCGGAACAGCAGGGTTTCGCTGACGTCGGCCAGACGCGCGATCTCCCGCGTGGTGGTGCCGCCATAGCCGCGCTCCGCGAACAATTGCCGCGCTGCGTCGCAGATGCGCTGGACCACATCCTCGCGCGTGCGCCGCCGCCGCCGCATGCGCCCGCCATCTTCGGCGGAGGCGGTTTCGTCTGTCAGGATTTTAGCGATTGCGCCCCTCCAAGATAATGTCGGCCGCATTCCATGCCGACGCCATGATCGGCCCGTTGGTATTGGCCGAAACCATCATAGGCATGATCGATCCATCCATGACGCGCAAGCCGTCGACACCCTTCACGCGCAGTTTTTCGTCGAGCACCGCATCGTCGAAATCGCCCATGCGGCAGGTGCCGCAGGCGTGATAGCCCGCCTGGCCGATCTGGCGGAAGGCCGAGAGGATTTCATCGTCGGTCCGGAGCGATCGGGTCGGCTCGCGCTCCCCCGCGATCATCGGCGCGATGGCGGGACGGGACATCCAGTCGCGCAGATAGCGGTGCATCGCGACCGTGACCGCGCAATCATAGGGATCGGTCAGATAGCCCGCGCGGATCTTCGCCGGAGCCATGGGATCGGCCGCCGTGATCCGCACGGACCCTTCGCTGCGCGAGCGCAACGGATAGCCGAACAGGGTGATGCTGTGCGCCGCATCCGCGACCATATTGCCCTTGGCGTCCGGCGCCGCGACGGCAGGGGAAAGCAGGATTTCGACGTCCGGCGTCTCCGATTCCGGCAGGACGGTCGCGAAGGCGCCGACATTGCCGTAGCCCGCCGCCATCGGCCCGGTGCGGGTGAGATAATAGCGCAGCACATTGCCGACCAGTTTCAGGCCGGCCAGTTCCTTGTTCTGGCTGTGCGGAACGGCAAGGTCGTAGACCATGGAGAGCAGGCGGTGTTCCAGCATATGTTCGCCCACGCCCGGACTGTCGGCCACGACGGGAATGCCCAGGTCGCGCAACAGTTCGGCCGCCCCGATGCCGGAGCGCTGAAGGATTTGCGGCGACATCAGCGCGCCCGCGCTGACGATGATGTCGCGGCCGCTGGCGAAGTCCCGGGCGACGCCGTTCACATGGGCGCGGACGCCGGTTGCGCGCTGGCCGGTGAACAAGACCTTGTCGACGATCGCGCCGGTGACGATGCGCAGATTGGATCGGCCCCGCGCCCGTTTCAGAAAGGTCTGGGCCGCGCTCTGCCGCTTGCCCTTCCAGATGGTGCGCGGCGTATAGCCCACGCCGGCCCGGCCCGACCGGTTGAGATCGTCGACGCGGGGCACGCCCATCTGCTCGCCCGCCGCGATGAAGGCTTCGGTCAGCGGATCGCGCATCGGTTCCACCGAGATGCGCAGCGGCCCGTCGCCCCCGCGCAGCGCGTCGCCGCCCAGCTCATGCCCCTCCATGGCGCGGAACGCCGCGCCGATCCGGTTCCATCCCCAGCCTTTCGCGCCCAGCGCTTCCCAGCCGTCATAATCTTCGGGCTGGCCGCGGAAATACATCATGCCGTTGACGGAAGAGGAGCCGCCCAGCATCTTGCCGCGTATCCAGGTTTCGGCGGGAATGCCCTCATGCTCCTCGGTCTGGAAATACCAGACATGGCGGGGGTCGGTGTAGAGCTTTGCGGCGCCGCGCGGCATGTGGATGAAAGGGTTGCGGTCCTCCGGCCCCGCCTCCAGCAGCAGCACGCCGTTAGCCGGATTTTCCGACAGGCGGTCGGCCAGCACGCATCCGGCGGAGCCGCCGCCGACGATGATATAATCATAGGTCATCGGAGCGCCGCCCGGATGGCGTCGCCAATGATGGTGCGGCTGTCTTCCGCAATATCGACCGTATCGAACATGCGGTTGTGGCAGATGCCGACCGCCAGCTTCAGGTCGGGGTCGGCCCAGCCGATATTGCCGCCCATGCCCGGATGGCACAGCGCCCGCATGTTGCGAGGGGCGGATACGGGCGGATTTTCCGCGCCGCCCAGCCAGAAGCCGGACCAGGCGATCGGCACGACCATGCCGAAGAAGACGGGATCGGCGTCCTTGAAATGCGGGCGCGGCGCGGCGAAGCTGGCGACGCGTTCCTCCGACAGCAGGCGGACGCCGTTGAACTGCCCGCCATTGGCCAGCATCGCCCAGAAACGGGCGTTGCTCCGCGCGTTGAAGATGCCGCCGACCGCCGGAATGCAGGCGCGGCGCACATAGGGGCGTTCGAACGGATCGGGCATCAGGTCGACGATCAGGGGCTGCGCCTCCCGCATCATATTATTGTCCGGGGCGACATAGACGGCGGCGGCGTCCAGCCTGGCGATGCGGGGTTCGACGGCATCGGCTATGCCCATCCACAGATCGGCGGCGCCCAGCGGGTCCGCTATCTCCTCCTTGATGAACTGGCCGAAGGGGCGGCGTTTCGGATCGGTCCGGCGCACCACTTCGCCCACCATCCAGCCGAAGGTCATCGACTGGTAGGAGGAGCGGCTGCCGGCGGGATAGACCCCCTCCATCTCCGCGATGCGGCGGCACATCCAGTCCCAGTTGGTCATCAGTTCGGGCGTCACATCGGGCGGCATGCGCAGCACGCCAGACACATGGGAAAGGACGTGGCGGAGGGTGACGTCGCCCTTTCCGGCCTGGGCGAATTCGGGCCAGTAGGCGGCGACGGGCGCATCATATTCGACCAGGCCCCGTTCGGCCTGGATATGCAGGGCGGTGGCGGTCACCGCCTTCGACACGGAATAGACGTTGAACAGCGTGTCGCCGTCGACCGGCCTGCCCGTGGCGGCATCGGCAAGGCCCGCCCAGCAGTCGACAATCTGCTCCTCGCCCAGCCAGGCGCTGACCTGAATGCCGATTTCCTTGCCCTCCGCGACAAGCCGGTCCAGCACGTCCTGAACCGCGTCGTTGACCTTCGTCATCCTTCCAATCGCCTTTCCTGCTTGCCATGGCGTCGGCGCCAGTTATCAAGTATGCACTTGATAGCACGGAAAAGGACGAGGGGAAGAGCGATGGGCAAGGCGTTCGACAATATCATAATGACGCAGGATGACGGGATCGTCGAATTGCGCATCCACCATCGCGGCGGCCCGGCCAAATGGGCGCTCTGGGGCGGGTTGCACAGGGAATTGGGCATCGCTTTCGCGCAGGTCGCGGCCGATCCCGACGCGCGCGTGCTGCTGATCACCGGCACGGGCGACAGCTTCTGCGCGGAGTTCGACATGGACTGCGACATGCCGCAAATGAGCGCGGCGACGTGGGATGTGATCTTCCGCGAGGGCAGGGCGCTGCTCAACAATCTGCTGGCGATCGAGATACCGGTGCTGGCTGCCGTCAACGGACCCGCCTTCATCCACGCGGAGATCGCGCTGCTGGCCGATGTCGTGCTGGCGGCCGAAGGGGCCGCCTTTGCGGACAGGCCGCACGCGCTGGCCGGCGTGGTGCCGGGTGACGGCGTGCACAGCATCTGGCCGATGCTGCTGGGGCCGAACCGTGGGCGCTATTTCCTGATGACGGGGCAGGAGATTGGCGCGGCCGAAGCCCTGTCGCTGGGCCTGGTGGGGGAGGTGCTGTCGCCCGAAGCCCTGATGCCCCGCGCGTGGGAACTGGCCCGCACGATTGCCGCGCGACCCGCCATTGCCAACCGCTATACCCGCATGCTGCTTACGCGTGAGATCAAGGGGCGGCTGGCCGCGGAACTGGATCAGGGACTGGCCATGGAGGGCATGGCGATCCTTGCGGGGATGCAGGGACAGGCGCGATGATCGCCGCACCGTGTCCATCGCCATTCAGTCCACGAAAAGAGGTGATCAGTCCCAGGCGACAGGCAGTTCGCGTTGTCCCCAATAGATCCAGCTATCGATCCGCTCGGGACTTCCCGTCAGACGCAGATCGGGCAGGCGTTCGACCAGCTTCCGCAAGCCGACCTGCGCCTCCAGGCGGGCGATGGGCGCGCCCAGGCAGAAATGAACGCCATAGCCGAAGGACAAATGCCGCTTCACCTGGTTGAGCGGCCGATCCATGATGAAGCTGTCGGGATCGGGGAAGATGTCCGGATCGCGATTGGCCCCCATCATCGAGAACATGAGCTTGCTGCGTTCGGGCAGCTCCGCGCCATGCATCTGTATCGGGCACAGGCTGGTGCGGAAATGGGAATTGATCGGCGGGTCGAAGCGCAGGCTTTCCTCGATCACATTTTCCACCAGATGCGGCTCGGCCTTCAACCGCTCCCACCGTTCGGGGGCTTCCAGCAGCCGCCAGACCACATTGGTGAGCAGGCTGGTGGTCGTTTCCTGCCCTCCGGTCAATAGCGCGGTGCAGATCTGGAACAATTCCATGTCGTTGAAGCGCCGCCCCTCCACGCGGCTGACGAGACCGAGCGAGATATAGTCGAACGGCAGCACCGTTCCCCAATGTTCATGGGTCGGTTCATCGATGCCCGCGTCGCGCAACAATTGCCTGCGCGCTTCGATCAGGCCCATGAAATGTGGCTGGATTTCCGCGATAAGCGTCTGTTCGGCGTCCGGATTCCTGTCGTTGAACAGCAGCGACTGCAATTCATCCGCCCAGCGCTTGTAATCGGCATGGAGCGCCTGGTCAGCCCCCAGCATGAAACACATGGTCCGGGCAGGCAGCGGGAGGCAGAAGAGATCGTGGAAATTGCCCTGCTTGTCCGCCCGACTTTCCAGTCCGGAGACCAGATCTTCCGCAATCGCCTCCACCTCCGGCAGATAATAGCGCATGCGGGCCGGCGTCATCCCCCTGCGCAGGGCGGCGATATATTCGAGGTGGAAGGGGGGATCGGTCAATATCCCGAAATCGCTGAACGCTTCCCAATCCATGGGTGCATCGCCCCATTTGAACGACCATATGGGATTGTCGGACAGGATCTTGTCGCGAATTTCCTTGTAATCGCTGGTGATGTAGAACTGATATTCCTCTCCCTTATAGTGATAAAAGGGACATTGGGCGGCAAGCGCCGAATAGGCGGGGCCAGGATTGCGGATCGTTTCCGGGTCCAAAGGATCGAAGACATGATCGACCGCAGTCTTCAGCCGCCGTTCCTTGGGCTCCTGTGTCTTCGCCCTGGTGATTTCAGTCATCCCATCCTCCGTCATGATGCCGGACGGAAGCATAAGGGGTGCTGTTCCGGGATTGAACGAAAAGTCCTTTAGGGGCCTAACTATCGGTGGAGTCCTCCGGGCGGCCATTGGTGGGACAGCGCTTAGTCCTTGTGTCGAGGATAGCGGCCCATCATCAGGTAAACGCAGCCCGCCGCCATGAAGCTGGGCAGGACGAACAGGCTGGAAGCGGCCGCAATTTGATTTAACATAAGATATATTATCGTACTTTCGTGGATTTTGGCGTTGCTTCCTTCCTTCTTCCTCCTCCTCCATCGGCCGTGCAGGTATCGCTTATCTGAAATGTGGCGCGGTGCGGGACGAGACGGCTTGGCACATGGGCGGCTATAAGTCAGGCTTCCGTGCTGACAGGATGCAATGGCCGCGATGCAGGCTTTGCGATCGAACTGCTCAATCAGATCACAGGCCCGAAGGCCAAGTTGAGAGGAAGCATTCATGCCCGACTATGATCTCATCATCCGGGGGGGTAGCATATATGACGGCAGCGGCGGAGACCCGTTCGTTGCGGATGTCGCCGTCAAGGACGGGTTGATCGCGGCGGTGGGCGATGTCCAGGGCATCGCGCGGGAAGAGATCGACGCCGCCGGCCGCATCGTCACGCCGGGTTTCGTCGACGTGCATACCCATTATGACGGGCAGATCACCTGGGAGAACAGGTTGGCCCCCTCCTCCGATCACGGTGTGACGACGGTGGTCATGGGCAATTGCGGCGTCGGCTTCGCTCCCTCCCGTCCCGAGCATCGCAGGTTGATGATCAAGCTGATGGAAGGCGTAGAGGACATTCCCGAAGTCGTCATGGCCGAAGGCGTGCCGTTCAACTGGGAAACCTTCCCCGAATATCTGGATGCGCTGGAGAAGCGCGAAAGCGACATCGATTTCGCCGCGCAATTGCCGCACAGTCCTCTGCGCGTCTATGTGATGGGCGAACGCGGCGCCAATCTGGAACCGCCGACGCCAGAGGATCTGGCGGAAATGCGCCGCCTTACTGCGGAGGCGATCCACGCCGGCGCCCTGGGCGTCACCACGTCGCGCAGCTATGCGCACCAGTTCCGCGACGGTCGCCCCGCCCCTTCGGTCAAGAGCGAGGACCAGGAAGTGCTGGCGCTGGCCGAGGGCCTGCGCGACGCCGGCAAGGGCGTGTTCCAGATGGTGCCCAGCTATGACGTGACGGCGGCCGAGCGCATGGACCTGCTGGACGACATTGCGCGGACGTCGGGCCGCCCGGTTT
Organism: Sphingobium sp. PNB; assembly: GCF_019873065.1. Taxonomy (NCBI): domain Bacteria; kingdom Pseudomonadati; phylum Pseudomonadota; class Alphaproteobacteria; order Sphingomonadales; family Sphingobiaceae; genus Sphingobium; species Sphingobium sp. PNB. Next base: position 35,826 of record NZ_JAINEZ010000007.1, on the reverse strand, counting down.
CCTTCACCTTCATGCAGACGCCCAAGGGCGAAGGCGACTGGCAGGAAATGGTCGCCCGGCTGGAAGCCTCCAAGCAGCAAGGCCTGGAAGTGCGCGGCCAGATCATCCCGCGTCCGACCGGCGCGCTGCTGGGCCTTGAACTGTCGATGCACCCCTTCTCCTTCAACCCCAGCTTCCGCGCTATCGAGCATCTGCCGCTGGAGGAGAAGGTGGAACGGATGCGCGATCCGGAATTCCGCAAGAAGCTGATCGCGGAGGAGCCGGACGATCCGCAGGCCTTCTTCGTCTATGTCATCTCCGATCTCGACGCCATGTTCGTGCTCGGCAACCCGCCCAACTACAATCCCCGCAGCGACGAGAGCATCGGCGCCCGCGCCCGCGCCATGGGCGTCGATCCCAAGGAATTGATCTACGACGCGCTGCTCCAGCGCGACGGGCGGGAAGTGCTCTATCGTCCTCTCGGCAATTCGGAAGGCGAGAAGTTCGAAAGCTCCGGCCGCAACCTGGTGAAGAACGACAGGACCTTCCCGGCGCTGGGGGATGGCGGCGCGCATTACAGCATGATCTGCGACGCCGCCTATACCACCTACTTCCTGACCTATTGGGTGCGCGACGCCAAGGGCGACAGGAAGGTCGACCTGCCCTACGCCGTGCGCAAGCTGACCTATGAGCCGGCCCATGCCGTCGGTCTGCACGATCGCGGCCTGATCAGGCCGGGGTACAAGGCGGACCTCAACATCATCGACATGGAAAGGCTGCACCTCTACGCCCCGCATGTCGTCTATAATCTGCCGACGGGCGGACGCCGCCTGCAACAGCGCGCGGACGGTTATGACGCGACGATCGTGAGCGGCGTGGTCACCTATCGCAACGGCCGCTCCACGGGCGCGCTGCCCGGCCGCCTCGTGCGCGGGGGCAAGGAAGCGCCGGAAACCGCGCCCGAAAAGAGCCTGCAGCCGGCCTGAGGGATCAGGGCGGGCGAAGCGGACCGGCCGCCTCGCCCGCCCATGCACCGACAGCGCAAAGGGATTGCCATGACCGAACTCACGCCCGACCTCATCGCCTTCCTTCAGGAGATGAAGGACCGCACCGCCATCCACGACTGCCTGCTGCGCTATACGCGCGGCGTCGACCGGCACGACCGCGAACTGATGCTGTCGGCCTACTGGCCCGACGCTTTCGACGATCATGGCGTTGCGGAAGGCTATGCCGCCGATTTCGTCGACTGGGCGATCGGATGGCATGGCGAATTCCAGACCAGGCATCATCACGCGATCAGCAACCACACGGTCGAGATCGACGGCGACACGGCGCATGGGGAAACCTATTATACTTTCTGGGGCGAGAATAAGGGCGCACCGCCCCAGCTCAGCTTCGGCCGCTATGTGGACCGGTTCGAAAGGCGCAACGGCGAGTGGCGCATTGCCGACAGGGTCTGCGTCAATGAAATGACGGCGACGCTGACGGCGGCCGAAATTCCCGACGAATGGAAGGCGCGCATCTTCAGCACCGGCCCCAACCGGCGTGACAAGAGCGACATCTCCTATGTCCGGCCGCTGGTGCGCAAGGCCGCGGCGGGCTGATTTGCCCGCTCCACTTGCCGAATATATGGATATGACAGGTTCAACATCTGACCAGAGGATATTGCATGACCGCACGAACTGTCGTCGTCACCGGCGCTTTCGGGATATTGGGCGGCGCCGTCGCTTCTGCCTTCGCGGCAGCAGGAGACAGGGTGGCGCGGGTCGATTACGCCCCTGCCCCGGCGGAGACTCCGGCGGGCTGCCTCGACATGGGCGGCGTCGATCTGACCGACTTCTCCGCAACGCAGAAGCTGGTGGCGGACATCGTGGAAGCGCTGGGATCGATCGACGTGCTGGTCAATGTCGCGGGAGGCTTCATATGGGAGACGCTGGCGGATGGAGGCAGCGCGACATGGAACCGCATGTTCGCGATGAACGCCACCACCTGCGTCAACATGACCAAGGCGGCCCTGCCGGAACTGGAGAAGGCGGCGCAAGCCCGCATCGTCAACATCGGCGCGGGGGGCGCCGTCGTCGCCGCAGCGGGCATGGGCGGCTATGCCGCATCGAAAATGGCCGTGCATAAATTGACCGAGAGCCTGGCGGCCGAACTGGTGGGCAAGGACATCACGGTGAACGCGATCCTGCCCAGCATTATCGACACGCCGACCAATCGCGCCGACATGCCGGATGCCGACTTCAGCCAATGGGTGCAACCGGCCGCGATTGCCGAGGTCATCCAGTTCCTTGCCTCGCCGGCGGCACGCGCCGTCAGTGGAGCGCTGATTCCGGTGACGAAGGGCGGTTGAACGTCCCCGCCCTGCCGCAAAGGAAGCGGCAAGCGGGCGCGATCGCCCGCCTGGCCGTCAAATGATTTCGAACAGCGCGGCGGCGCCCATGCCGCCGCCGATGCACATGGTGACGACGGCGTTCTTCGCGCCCAGCCGCTTGCCGGCCAGCAGGGCATGGCCGGTCATGCGCGATCCGGTCATGCCGAACGGGTGTCCGATCGAAATGGCGCCGCCGTCGACATTGACCCTGGCCCGGTCGATGCCCAGCCGGTCGATGCAGTAGAGCGCCTGGCTGGCATAAGCCTCGTTCAGTTCCCAAATGTCGATGTCGGATACCGAAAGCCCGGCCCGGTCGAGCAGCTTCGGCACGGCGAAGACCGGCCCGATGCCCATTTCGTCCGGCTCGCATCCAGCCACCTGCATGCCCTTGTAGAGACCCAGGATCGGCAGACCGCGCCGTGCCGCTTCGTCCGCGTCCATGATGACGCAGGCGCTGGAGCCGTCCGACAACTGGCTGCAATTGCCCGCCGTCACCGAACCGCCTTCGAACAAGGGCTTCAGCTTGGCGAGCCCCTCCATGTCCGTGCCGGGCCGGTTGCATTCGTCCTGCGTCAGCGTGACCTTTTCCTGACCCGTGACGGCCAGCGCCTTGTCCACGACATTCTTCGTCGTGGCGACCGGCACGATCTCCTCGTCGAACCAGCCTTTGTCCTGGGCTTTCGCGGTGCGAGACTGGCTCGTCACGGCGAATGCATCCTGCGATTCGCGGCTGATGCCGTAGCGGCGGGCCACGATGTCGCCGGTCAGGTTCATCGCCATGTAGATTTCGGGCTTATGGTCCAGCAGCCATTCGTCCTTGCTGCGAAATAGGTTGCGATGCGGGTCGACCAGGCTGACGGTTTCCACGCCGCCGGCCACATAGACGCCCCCCTCCCCGCTGCGGATGCGCTGCGCGGCGATGGCGATGGTCTGGAGGCCGGAGGAGCATTTTCGATCCAGCGTCATGCCGCACACGCTGATCGGCAGGCCCGCGCGCAACGCAGCCTGGCGCGCGACGTTGGAACCCACAGCGCCTTCGCACCGCGCCGATCCCAGCAGGACGTCATCGATCTCCGCCGGATCGATTCCGGCACGTTCCACGGCGGCGCGGATGGAGTGCGCCGCCAGCGTCGCGCCATGGATATTGTTGAGAGCGCCCCGGTGCGCCTTTCCGATCGGCGTGCGCGCGGTGGCGACGATGGCCGCATCCTTCATGCTTCGAAATCTCCCGTCAGAAGCTGGGGCGCAGATAGGGGCTGATGGCGTGGCTTTCCATAAAGGCGCTTGCCTCATCACGTCTTTGATGAAGCCGCGCGCCATTCTTGACCCGGACCATGCCGGTCCACAAAGCAGGTTTGACAAGAAACAGGGAGCGCTCCCCATGACCATCATCGTCGAAAAGCAGGGTCCGGTCGCGATCGTGACGCTTGACCGCCCGCAGACCAAGAATGCGATCACCCAGGAGATGCGCGGCCAGCTATATGGCGCGTTCGAGGACATCGCGATGGATCAGGACGTGCGCGCGGTCATCCTGACCGGAGCAGGTGGCGACTTCTGTTCGGGCATGGACGTATCGGGCATGCGCAAGGGCGGCGTCACCGGATCGATGGACCGGATGTACACGCTCAACCGCATCGCGAAGGCCATATATTCGCTCAAGAAGCCGACCATTGCAGCCGTGCCGGGCATATGCGTGGGTGTGGGCTTTTCCTACGCGCTGGCCTGCGACATCGTGCTGGCGGGCGAACAGGCCCGCTTTGCCGCGATATTCCGCAACATCGCATTGGCGCCCGATGGCGGCCTTGTCTGGCACCTGCGCCAGTCGCTGGGCGTGCAGAAGGCCAAGGAACTGGTCTATTCCGGCCGGATCGTCCGTGCCGACGAAGCGGTGGCCATGGGCATCGCTTATGAGAAGGTCGCCCAGGATGCATTGATGGACCGGGCGATGGAGCTGGCGGAAAGCTTCGCGTCCGGCCCCAGCATCGCCATGGGCATGGCAAAGCGCCAGTTCGATCTGAGCTGGAACAGCGGGTTCGAGCAATATCTGGAGCTGGAGGCCGCGATCCAGCCGCTGATGAGCCGCACCGAAGACCATGAGGAAGGCCTGGCCGCCTTCCGCGAAAAGCGCAAGCCGCTGTTCCGGGGCGAGTGACGCGGATGCTCCAGCCCGAAGCGGAATGGCGCGCGCACCTGGCCGAGGGGCGTTTCATGATCCAGCGCAGCCGGTCGACCGGCGGCCATGTTTTCTACCCCCGCGTCATGGAGCCGGGCACGGGCGCGGAGGATCTGGAATGGGTGAGCGCATCCGGCGCGGCCACGGTGCATGCCGTCACCATCGTGCGCAAGAAGGACCCGGCCGACAGCTACAGCGTCGTTCTGGTCGACCTGGCCGAAGGACCGCGCCTCATGAGCCGCGTCGATGGCGTGCCGGTCGATGACATCCATATCGGCATGGCCGTCAGGGCCAGCATCATCCAGGAGGGGGACAAGCCTTTGCTCGTCTTCGTGCCCGCATGAGCATGGGCAATGGATTTCCGCGCGGGCGCGCCGCGATCGTGGGCGCGTCGACCTATGGCATCGGCCAATGCCCCGGCCTGTCCGCCGTGGACATGGCGGCGAAGGCCGCGCTGCTGGCGCTGGCCGATGCGGGCATTGCCCTGTCGGAAGTGGATGCGCTCTACACCTCCGCGCCCTATGAGGCGCTGGGCGGCATGGAACTGGCCGAATATCTGGGCCTGACGCCGAAGGTCACCGACTGCAACCGCACCGGAGGTTCGGCTTTCGAGGTCTATGTGCAGCAGGCGGCGCTCGCGCTGGAGGCGGGGCTGATCGACTGCGCGCTGATCGCCTATGGCTCCAACCCGGCGAGCAACCCGCCGCCCGGCGTCGGCATGACGCGCCAGAGCCCGTGGGAAGCGCCGTACAATCCGCTCGCTCCCCTCTCCTCCTATGCGCTGGCGGCGAGCCGGCACATGCATCTCTACGGCACCACCCGCGAGCAACTGGCCGAAGTGGCGGTGGCGGCGCGGCAATGGGCGCAATTGAATCCGGAAGCGGCGGTGCGCGATCCGCTGAGCATCGAGGATGTGCTGAAGGCGCGGATGGTGTCCGATCCGCTGACCGTGCGCGATTGCTGCCTGTTCAACGACGGCGCGGCCGCCGTGGTGATGGTGCGCGCCGACCGGGCGAAGGATTGCGCCAGGGCGCCGGTCCATGTGCTGGGCGCGGCCCATGCCGTCACCCATCGCGAAATCAGCTCCATGCCCGACCTCACCGTGACGGGGGCGGCGATTTCCGGTCCGCAGGCCTTTGCGCAGGCCGGGGTCAAGCCTGCCGACATGGACGTGGCGATGCTCTATGATGCGTTCACCATCACGCCCATCCTGTTCCTGGAGGATCTGGGTTTCTGCCCCAAGGGGGAAGGCGGACGCTTCGTCTCGGGCGGCCATGTCGCGCCGGGCGGCGGGTTGGCGCTCAACACCAATGGCGGCGGCCTGTCCTGCGTGCATCCGGGCATGTATGGCCTGTTCCTGCTGGTGGAAGCCACGCGCCAGCTTCGCGGCGAATGCGGCGAACGGCAGGTCGGGAACGCCCGCCTTGCCGTCGCGCATGGCAATGGCGGCGTGTTGTCGAGCGAAGCGACGGTCGTGCTGGGAACCGCCGAAACCGTATAGCAGGGCGGAATGGGCGCGCCCTGCCCTCCTTCAGGCGGGTGCGCTCAACACCAGCCGCGCCAGTTTCTCGACATCGGTGAGCAGTGTCTCCATCTCCAGCGCGGGCTGCTCCTCGCCAAAGCCATGCTTGTCGAACAGCGCCACCGCATTCCACATCATCGCCCCCGCCAGCGCGATGCGGGCCCGGCCCAGTTGCGGCGGCAGCCAGGCCAGCGCGGCGTGCAACCGCTCCAGCAGGGCCGCGATGCTGGGTGCGCCGGGCCGCGGGATGCGCGCATCGAACGGATCGCTGAGCAGGCCCGCCGCGCTCATGTGCATCATGAACCGGATATGGGCATGCGGCGTCTGTTCATCGTCGAGGAGGAAATAGGGCCGCATCATGCAGCGCCAGGCGGTGAAGGCGTCAACATCCTCCAGCGAGGGACCGCTTTCCCGGATCATCCGTGCGCGCTCCGCCTCCGTATCGCGAAGCCGCATGTCGATGACGGCGCGCAGCAGTTCCTCCACGCTGCCGAAATGATAGCTGACGGCGGCGGTGTTCTTCTGCCCGGCGGCAATCGCGACGGCGCGCAGCGTCGCCACGCCGATCCCCGATTGCGCCACCAATGTCTCTGCCGCGAGGCAAAGCTGCCGGCGGGTGGTTTCGCTGCGGGAAGTGGAGGCCATGGCGATGCTTGTAGCTGGCCCGCAAAGGATGGCCAGACCTCATATTAAAGCATTTGCTTTATTTCTGTCTGAGCCTATGATGCCTCCCAGGAAATTGAGAGGATTCCCCCCATGATCATCAGCGCCATGCCCGGTCCCTTCGGCGCCATCGTCGAAGGCGTCGACCTTTCCGTCCCCCAGAGCGACGAGACCTTGCGCGCCTTGATCGCGGCGCTGCACGAACATCAAATTCTCGCGATACGCGGGCAGCGGCTGACCGATGCGGACTATGTCGCCTTTGGCCATCAATGGGGCGACCCGCTGATGTTCCACCTGCCGTCGCACAGAAAGAATGACTTTCCGGAGATGATCCGGATCACCAATGCCGCCGCCACGCCCGAGCGCTATCGCGACGGCGCCAAATTCTGGCATCAGGACAGCAGCTATGAAGCGGTGCCCGCCAGCGTGACCATGCTCTATGGTGTGGAAACGCCCGATGAAGGCGGCGAAACGCTGATCGCCAGCACGGTCATGGCCTATGATGCGCTGGACGAGGACATGAAGGCCAGGATCGACGGGCTCATCGGATTGCACTGCCTGGGCGGGTCCCCGGCCCTGCCGGGTGAGAAGATCCCCTTCATTCCGGAAAATACCGCACGGCACGGCATCGTTTCGCATCCGTTGGTGATGCGTCATCCGGTGACGGGACGAAAGGCGCTCTATCTGTCCGGTTCGGCCTTCGGCGCGGAGGGGCTGGACGTTGACGAGGCGCGCGCGCTGATCGACCGGTTGCGCGCCTATTGCACCCAGCCCCGGTTCGTCACGCGCTACAAGGTCGAGGCCGGCGACATCTTCCTGTGGGACAATTTCCAGGTGCTGCACAGCGCCACGCCGATCGAATATTCCGACGAACCCGGCAAGCGGCGGCTGCTCTACCGGATCAGCACCAAGGGCACGCCCGCGCTGTGCAGGCCGGCCGATCTGGCGGCCTGATAGCTCAGCCGGGGTCGAGGCGCCAGTCGATCCGATCGGTCAGGAAGGCGAGCGCGGCCTGCACATGCGGCAGGGCGATACGATCCGGGGCGCCCATCAGCACGACAGGCAGCCGGGGCCAGTTCGCTTCCGGCAGCAGCGGGATCAGGCGACCGGCGCGGATATGGTCGCGGGCCAGCATTTCCAGCGTCTGGCCGACGCCCAGACCGGCGAGGGTTGCGGACAATATCGCCGCGCCGTCGTTGAATGTGAAGGCCGTCGGTGGTCGCACGCGGACGGTGCGGTCGCCGTGCCGCAATTGAAGCGGATTGCCGCCCGGCATTTCCACGCTGGCATAGAGTATGGCGCGATGCTGCGTCAGGTCATCGGCTTCCGACGGCTGGCCGTGCTGTGCGATATAGTCAGGCGATGCCAGGCAGATCAGCCTTGTCGTGCCGAGCGTCAGGGTCTTCCATCCCGTGGGCGGCGCTTCGCCCGCGCGGATGACCAGGTCGAAGCCGTCGACGCGAAAGAAAGTCCCTCGATCGCCTAGCGTCAGGTCGAGGATCAGCTGCGGATGGGCCCGTTGGAATTCGGCCAGTGCTGGCATGATGAACGCCTGCCCCATGGAGGCCGGGGCATCCAGCCGCACGCGCCCCGCTATGCCTGCCCCCGGCCGCACCGCCATGTCGGCCGTGGCCACGGCGTCCAGCGCAGCCTGCGCATAGGTCAGATAATGGCCCCCTTCGGCGGTCAGGTCGACGCGGCGGGTCGAGCGGTTGAACAGCCGCACGCCCAGATGTTCCTCCAGCCGCCTGACATGCAGGGTGACCATGGGCGTCGAGATGTTGAGGCGCAGCGCGGCGCGGGTGAAGGAACCGGCCTCAGCCACGGCGACGAAGGCCTCCATCGCGGTCAGTCGATCCATCTTCTGCTCCTGCCGCGGTCAGCGCCGGTCCAGAGCCGCAGGCGGACCGGAATAGGGAAATGCGAGGAAGCGTTCGGCAAGGCTGTGGAAGTTCCGGATGGTCGAGCCGTGCATCCTACATCGGAATGCCGCGCGGCATAGGCTTCCTCCCCATCTCATCGGCCTTTTGATGTCTGCCGCGGCGTCCTTGCCGCATTGCATGCAACCCTGCAACAACATGATCCGGAGAGGAGTCCTGGATGAGCGGTTTTCTGGACGAACGCGCCAATCTGGCCGGCAAAGTGGCGGCCGTCATCGGCGGCGGAGGCGGCATTGGGGCAGGCATATCGCTGGCGCTGGCCAAGGCGGGGGTGGACCTTGCGATCTGCGACATCGATGCGGCTGCGCTGGCGGGGACGGAGGAAGCGGTCAGGTCCATGGGCCGCCAGGTCACGGCCATGGTCGTCGATGCCACCGACGAAGCTGCGCTCGACGCCTTTTACGACGAGGTCGAACGCGCCTGCCCACGTCTCGACATAGTGGTGAACGTGGCGGGCGGAACGAAGCGGCAATTGCTGTCCGAAGCCAGCCGGGCCGACATCGCCCGGGACATCCATCGCAACTATGGCTATGTCGTCCAGTCGGTGCAGCGCGCCGTGCCGCTGATCAAGCGTTCCGGCGATGGCGGCAGCATCGTCAATTTCACCACCATAGAGGCGCATCGCGGCGCCGCCAGCTTTTCGGTCTATGCGGGCGCCAAGGCGGCGACGACGAACTTCACCCGTTCGATGGCGGTGGAACTGGGCAAGGACAGGATTCGCGTCAGTTGCATCGCGCCGGACACGACATTGAGCCGGGGCAATATGGCCGCCATGCCCCCCTCCTTCGCGGAGGGTTTTGCCAGGCTGCCCGCTCACGCCCAGGGCAAGGGCCTGGAAATGTACATCCCCAGGGGCGAACAGCCGCCGGTCGATGCGCTGGCCGATGCCGTGCTGTTCCTGGGTTCGGACCTGTCCACCTTCGTGTCGGGCATGACGCTGCATGTCGACGGCGGCACCATGGCGGCGGCGGGTATGCTGGACTGGCCCTTTGGCGACGGTTTCGTGCCGACGCCGCTCGCAGGCACGCTGGCGCGCCTCTACCGCGATGGAGATGAGGCATGATCCTCTATGCCGTCACCCTTTCGCCCTTCGCCGCCCGCGTGCGGCTGGCGCTGCGCGTCAAGACGCTGGACTATGCCATGCAGCCTCCGCCGGGCGGCGGCACGCGGTCGCCCGAATTTCTGGCGATCAATCCGATCGGGAAATTGCCGGTGCTGGTGACGGACGACGGGCTGGCGATTGCCGAATCGGAGACCATCATCGACTATCTGGACGAGCGCTTCCCTGCTCCATCCCTATTGCCCGCCGATACGGGCGAACGGGTGCGGATGCGCAACATCATCCGCAGTTTCGAACTCTATGCCACGCCTGCCATGTCGCGTTTGTTCAAGCAGATGGACCCTTTGACCCGCGACGAGGCGACGGTCGCGGCCGAGATCGCCAATTGGCGGAACGGGCTGGCGCTCACCGACCGGTTCACGGCAGACGCCGCTTTCGCCGCGGGCGGCGCCATCAGCAAGGCGGACTGCATATTGCTGCCCAGCCTGTTGCTGTGCGAGGTGGTGGCCCAAATCTTCGGCCTCGACGATCCTCTCGCGGACTGCCCCAATCTGGCGGGCTATGGGGCGAAAGCGCGCCGGCATCCGGACATGGGCGCGATCTGGACGGAGACGGCGGACGCGCTCGCGGCCATGAGAGCGGGAAAATGATCCGCCGAAAGACGAGACGTCCCCAGAACCGCATTTCGGCTTTCAGGCGAAGAGGTCGGCCGCCGCCAGCCGGTCGGCGATGAAGCGGGAAAAACGCGCTGCATCCGCACCATTGATCACGCGATGATCATAGCTGAGCGACAGAGGCAGCATCTGCCGCCACGCAATCCCGCCGTCATCCCCCGGAACCGGCACCGGCCGGGCGCGCGTGACGCCCAGAATGGCGACTTCGGGCGCGTTGACGATTGGCGTGAAGCCGGTCCCGCCAATATGCCCCAATGATGTCAGGGTGATGCAGCCGCCGGACATTTCCGCCATCGACAGGCCCTTGGTCCGCGCCTTGTCGGAAAGGGCGGCAACCTCCTCCGCGATCTGCGTCGCGGATTTGCGGTCGCAGTCCCGGATGACCGGCACCAGCAGGCCGCCCGGCGTGTCCACCGCCACGCCCACATGCACATATTTCTTGAGCGTCAGCATGCCGCTCGCCGGATCGAGCGAGGCGTTGAATTGCGGAAAGGCGGCCAGGCCGTCGGCCAGCGCCTTCACCAGCAGCGGCACGGCGGTCAGCTTCGTGCCGCCCGCCGCGTTATGCGCCTTGCGCCGTTCCTCCAATTGCGTGATGTCCGCATCGTCCTGATGGGTGACGTGCGGAATGGCGACCCAGTTGCGGCCCAGAAAGGCCGCGACGAATTTCTGGATCTTGCTAAGGGGCCGTTGCTCGACCTCCCCAAAGACGGAGAAGTCGCCCGTGGGCCAGGGGGCAAGACCTGCCAGGAGATCGCTCATAGGGGTTCAGTCCTTGGCCGGCTTGAGGAATGTGAAGCGCGGGCTTTCCATGTCGATGGAATCCGTCAGCCGCATGGTCGGGGCGGCCGCGAACACGCTCTCCAGCAGGGCAGCGGGATTGTCCGTCTCAACCTCATAATCGGCAACGAACAGGCCGGTTTCGGTTCCGGTCATGTCCAGTTCCCTGTAGCGGGTACAGGACAGGATGCCCGGCAACCGGCACATCTCGACCGAATGGACCTCATCATACCAGCGGTCATATTCGGCCTCGCGCCCGGCCACCGCGCGCGAGGTGACATGCAGGATGTAGCGCATCGGGCTTAGCCGATGGTCGCCAGAAGGGTGCCGACCTCATAGGTTTCCCCGATCTGGGCGATGATCCTGAGGGTGCCGCTGGCGGGGCTTTCCACTTCCTGCGTCGATTTTTCCGATTCCAGCGCATAGAGCGGCTGGCCTTCGACGGCCTGGCCGCCATCTTCCACCAGCCATTCGGCCAGCGTGCCTTCATTCATGGAAAAGCCGATCTTGGGCAGCAATACTTCAACAGCCATTGGGAACTCCCGGAGCGATATTAGGATTTGACGAGGGCCTCTGCCGCCGCGACGATGTCGGCGGTTTGCGGGGCGAAGGCGGTTTCCAGCGGTTTGGAGAAGGGAACCGGGCAGAAAGCGCCGCCCAGCCGCCGGACCGGGGCCTTGAGCCTGCCGAACAGTTCCTCGTTCAGCACCGCCGCGATTTCCGCGCCGGCGCCGAAGGGCGTAACCGCCTCATGCACGATGATGGCGCGGCCGGTCCTGGCGACCGACTTCACCACCGTTTCCCTGTCCCACGGCGCGATGGTGCGCAGGTCGATGAGTTCGGCGGAAATGCCCGCTTCCTTCAGCTTGGCGACGGCGGGCATCGCCTCCTGGATCATGCGGGCGTAGGCGATGATGGTGACGTCGCTGCCCTCGCTCAGCACATTCGCCTTGCCGATGGGCACGCGATGGCCTTTTTCCGGCGCTTCGGCGGGCGACCAGTAGGTGGGCAGATTCTCGATGAACAGCACCGGATCGGGATCGTCGATGGCGCTGCGCATCAGGCCATAGGCGTCCTTCGGGCTGGAGGGCGCGACCACCTTGATCCCCGCCGTATGCGCGAACCAGGCTTCCAGATAGTCGCAATGCTGCCCGCCGCTGGCGAAACCCGTCCCGGTCATGGTGCGGATGACGATGGGCACATGGGTCTGCCCGCCCGACATGAAGCGCAGCTTCGCCGCATGGTTGACGATCATGTCCATCGCCACGGTCGTGAAGTTCATCAACATGATCTCGGCAATGGGCTTGAAGCCCACCAGACTGGCGCCGATGGCCGCGCCGATGATCGCCTGTTCGGAAATGGGCGTGGAGCGCACGCGATGCTCGCCAAAGCGCGACGACAGCCCCTTGGTGACGCCGCAGACGCCGCCTTCCTCCGGATCGGCCAGGTCTTCGCCCAGCGCGATGACATTCTCATCCTCCTCCATGGCGTCCGCGATGGCGGCGTTGATGCCCTGGAGGATATTCGCCTTGGCGGCCTTCACAATATTTGCGGGGGCCATTGGGGTCTCGGCGTTCATCAGGCCATCTCCTCCGCGAACACATCGCGCTTCAGTTCCTCCACGCCGGGGAAGTCGCTTGCCAGCGCGAATTCGACCGCTTCGTCGATCTCCTTCTCTATGGCGGCTTCCATTTCGGCCAATTGCTCCTCCGTCGCGACGCCGGTTTCGATGAGCTGCGCGCGGAAGCGCGGGACGGGGTCGTTCGCCATCGCATCGGCCTTGCGCGCCTTGTCCATATAGGCGTCGGCATCGCCGAAGACGTGGCCGAAGAAGCGATAGGTCATCGCCTCGATCAGCGTCGGCCCCTCTCCGGCGCGGGCGCGGGCGATCGCCTCCTGCGCCACGGCGTACATTTCGAACGGGTCGTTGCCGTCCACCCGCACGCCCGGCATGCCATAAGCGGCGGCGCGATCCGCGACCTTGACGTTGCTGGTCTTGTCATAGGCGGTGTGCTCGCCCCATTCATTGTTCTGGCACACGAAGATCACCGGCAGCTTCCAGACGGCGGCCAGATTGAGCGATTCATGGAAGGCGCCGATATTGGCCGCGCCATCCCCGAAGGAGGCGACCGTCACGCGCCCATCGCCGCGCAGCTGCGATCCCCAGGCAAGGCCGTTGGCGATGGGCATGGTGGACCCGACGATGCCGGTCGTCACCATGATGCCCTTGGCGGGATAGGTGACGTGCATCGGACCGCCCTTCCCCTTGCAGGTGCCGGTGGTGCGGCCGGCGACCTCCGCCCACAGATCCTTGAGCGGCAGGCCCTTTGCTAGCTGGTCGTGGCTGCCGCGATAGATGGTGCAGATATAATCCTGGTCGGTCAGATTTACCGAAATGGCGCTGGGGATCACTTCCTGACCGCGCGGGCTGTAATAGGGCATGACCAGCCGCCCGTTCATGATGACCTTGCGCGACCGTTCGTCATTCGCCTTGATCAGCGCCATGCGGCGGTAGATCTCTAACTGGGTCGCCGCATCGGGGGTTGCCCTGTTGCTCATTTCAGACGTCCTTTCGAAAGGCCGGATTTTCGCTATACGCCGTCCAGCATCTGCCATGTTTTGGCGGGCAGGAAAGCCCCGCCCCTGCCATATCGCAATTGTGAAGGATGAGGCGGCGTCCCTATTCCGGCCGGGGACGGCGGGCGCGAAGCTCTATCCGCCCCTTGCCGAACGGCGCGTCGCGATTGGCAAGCGCTTCCTTCAATCCCTTTTCCGCCATGTCCTTGCGGAACCGGCTGCGGCGCGGGCCGGTGCTGAGATGGGCGCGGGCGTCGAGTTCGGCGGCATAGCGCAGGGATTGTTTCGCCCCCGCCAACTCCATCTGCGCATTGACGACGCGCTTGTGCGTGGCGAGTATTTCCGCGTCGACGCTGCCGATGCGGCGCACCATCTCATCCGCCTCGAAATCCAGTTCCTCGGCCGGATAGGCTTCCAGCACCATGCCGATGCGCGCCGCGTCGATGCCGCTGATCGTGTCGCCGGTGAACAGCATGCGCTTGGTCCACTGCGGACCGCAATGATAGAACCACAGGTTCGTCGGCGGCGTGCCGTTGGCGCGGGCGGCGGGGAAGCCGATCTTCGCGTCGTCGGCGGCAAGCACGATGTCACAGGAGAAAGCGAGGTCGGTGCCGCCCGCCAGGCAATTGCCCTGCACCTTCGCCACGATCGGCTTGTGCAGGTCCAGCATGATGGAGGTCAGCTCCTGCTGCCGCTCCAGATTCCAGATGTCGTCGTCGATGGTCCCCGCGCGGCTGCGATAGGCGGCGGGATCATATTCCGTCGCCGCGTCGGCCGCGCCGCCATAGCTGTCCGTCAGGTCGTAGCCCGCGCAGAAATCCCTGCCCTCGCCCGAAAGCAGGATGACATTGGCGTCCCGCCGGTCGTCCGCTTCCAGCAGCGCCTGATGCAATTCCTTCAGCATCTGGCCCGACAGGGCGTTGCGCTTTTCGGGGCGGTTCAGGGTGATGCGGGCCACATTGTCGCGCACCGCGAAGCTGATGCAGTCCGTCGATTTCAGCCATTTCATGCCCATGTTCCGCTCTCCAAATCCCTATCGCGCCAGCATAGCGCGCCCCGCGCCGCGCTGGCGAGGCTGGCCCCGCCGCCTATCGGCCATGTGATCCTTGCACCCTCCCTGTCTTGCCCCGTCCGGGCGGAGGGGGCAGTCCTGCCGCTTATGCAAAATGCAAAGGCGAGGATGGCGGACGTGCCGGCGGGCTTTCACCGGCTCGACCGGATGGATGATGTGATGGGCGGCTTCGACCCGGTTTACATCCGCCGGGAAGCGGACGGCCATGTGACGCTGGGCTTTCATGTCGGACAGCAGCACTGCAACCCGCGCGGCCATTGTCATGGCGGCACCTGGGCCACGATGGCCGATGTGGTCATGGGCGTGAATGTCGGGTTCGTGACCGGACTGAGCGGGCCCACCGTCTCGATGAGCATCGACTTCCTGAGCGCGGCGGCGGAAGGCCAATGGGTGGAAGGACGGGCGGAGGTTCTGCGCTGGACGCCCAACCTTGGCTTCGCGCAATGCCACTTCAGCGCGGACGGCGAGGTAGCGCTGCGCGCCAATGCGGTCTTCCGCCGCAAATTCCCGCCCCATCGCGACTTTGAATCGCTGATCGCGCGGTCGTCGGAACAGAATGGATAAGGAGAGCATCATGGGCCGTCTGTCAGGCAAGGTCGCTGTGATCATGGGCGCAACGCGGGAAGGCAATATGGGACAAGCGATCGCCCATCGCTTCCTGGAGGAAGGCGCGCATGTCGTCGTGTCCGGTCGCGGCCAGAAAGGGCTGGACGCGTTCGCCGCCGCGACCGGAGCCACCGCCATTCCGTGCGACATCCGCAGCCGCGACCAGATCCAGTCGCTGGCGGACGCGGTGCTGGCGCGGCATGGCGCGATCGACATCGCCGTCAATGCGGCGGCCATCGGCTTCCTCGCGCCCTTCGAGGAGGAGACGGAGGAGCAGATCGATTCGATCCTCTCCGTCATCTTCAAGGGCGGGCTGTTCTTCATGCAGGTGATGGTCGGCGCGATGAAGCGGGAACGGCCGGACGGAAGGGGCGGCGCGATCGTCAACATCTCTTCCGCCGTGGCCGACATCATGTCCGACGATCATTGCAGCTATATGGGCGCCAAGGCCGCGCTCAACCAGATGACGCGCTTTGTCGCCTATGAATATGGCAGGCATGGCATCCGCGCGAACATCCTGGCGCCGGGCCTCACCATCACGCCGATGCTGGGCGGGTTCAACGTGCCCGGCATGGTGGAGGCCTATGCGAAGGAATATCCGCTGGGCCGGATCACCACGGTGGAAGACATCGCCAATGCGGCGCTGTTCATGGCCAGCGACGAATGTTTCATGACAGGCCAGACCTTCCATGTGACGGGGGGGCTGACGCTGCGCCGCAATCCCACCACGGAGGAGATCATGGCCTCCATCGCCGCCCATGACGGCGCGTCGCCGCAGATGTGAGCCTGCTATGGCCGTTTGTTGCCGAACGGTTGGCGGTAAATCCATCCGATCGGGCGGGCAGGGATCAGACTGGCGATGATCCGGGCCGCGTGGACCCGCGACATTGACTTGCGCCATGTGGGCGCGGGAAGCTGATGGCAAGGTCTCAGGAGAGGGCAGGAATCGTGAACCAGCCAACCGCCGCGCTACAGCCGAAGATCACCCGCAGGAAAAAGGCAGGTCCAGAGGATTTCATCCCGAAGGAAGATTATGTCAGCCGCGATTTCGCGCGGCTGGAACAACGGCGGCTCTGGCCCCGCACCTGGCAGATGGCCTGCCGCGAGGAGGAGATTCCCCGCGTCGGGGATTATGTGACCTACGACGTGCTGGATGAATCCATCATCGTCGTGCGTGTCGCCGCGGACCGGATCGCGGCCTATCATAATGCGTGCCAGCATCGCGGCCGCCGCCTGACGGAAGGGTGCGGCCATGCCGCCCGCCTGTACTGTCGTTTTCATGGCTGGTCCTGGAAGCTGGACGGCACCATCGCCCATGTGGTCGACCGCGATAATTGGGACGGCAGCCTGAAGGACGAGGACATCGCCCTGCCGCAAGTCCGGGTCGATCGCTGGGGCGGATTCGTCTTCATCTGCATGGACGGGGATGCCGAACCGCTGCTCGACTTCCTGTCGCCCATTCCGGATGTTTTCCGCAATTATCCGTTCGAGAAGATGCGCTATCGCTGGTACAAGCGCACGGGCATCGACTGCAACTGGAAGACCGCGCTGGAAGCCTTCAACGAAGGCTATCACGTCCAGACGACCCATACCCAATTGCTGCCGGTCCACGATGACGAGGCCCTGTCCTTTGCCGAGGGACGCCATGGCAGTTACCAGCTCGCGCCGGGGCGCATTTCGCTGGGCGAGCGCTCCCCCCGGCTTGCCAGCACGCAGGTCGACTATCGCCGCAACGTCCGCGACTTCGTCCTGATGCTGGAGGAGGATCTGAAAGCCTCGATCCCGCCGCACATGGCGGAACTGGCGGACCGGCTTGTCGATGAACTGCCGGAGGACGCCTCCCTGCTCGACGTGCTGATGAAATATGGCCAGATCGCCTTCGAGGCGGCGCAGGAACGCGGCATCCCCTTCCCGTCGCTGACGCCGGAGGAGATCGGGCGAGCCGGGGCGGACTGGCACCTGTTCCCGAACATGGTCTTCCTGCCCGCGCCCGATGCGATGCTCGCCTATCGCGCGCGTCCCGACCGCAATGATCCGGAACGGTGCATCTTCGAAGTCTATTCGCTGGTCCTCTATCCCGAAGGACAGGAGCCGCCGCTGGAACGGCAGGAATTCAAGGATTGGCGCGATCATGACGCTTGGGGCCTGATCCTGACGCAGGATTTCGAGAATATGACCGAAGTGCAGCGGGGCATGCGCTCCACGGGCTTCACCGGATCGCGCACCAATCCCGTGCAGGAACGGAGCGTGTCGAATTTCCACCGGGCGCTGCGCGAGTTCATCGGCGCCTGACCCCAAAAGATTCAAAAGGAGAGAATATGGCTGGCAGATTGAGCGGCAAGGTCGCGATCGTCACCGGCGGCGGCCAGGGCGTGGGTCTGGGCATCGCGCAGGTTTTCCTGCGGGAAGGCGCGAAGGTGCTGATCACCGGCCGCACGCCCGACAAGCTGGAAGCGGCGGTCGCCGGCTTGAAGGCGGAGGGCGGCGAAGCGGCGTGGATCGCGGGGACCGCCGGCGTGCGCGCCGATGCGGAGGCCGCCGTCGCCAGGGCGGTCCACCTGTTCGGCGGGCTCGACATATTGGTCAACAACGCCCAGACGTCCAAACCCGGCACCATGTTCGAGGATACGGACGACGCGCTGTTCGCGCTGACGATCGAATCCGGCCTCTATGGAACGTTCCAGCATATGCAGGCGGCTGTCCCGCATATGAAGGAAAAGGGCGGATCGATCATCAATTTCGGTTCCTATGAGGGGATTCATGGCGGCGTCGGATTCGCCGCCTATGCCGCGACCAAGGAGGCCATTCGCGGCCTGTCCCGCACCGCCGCGCGGGAACTGGGCAAATATAAAGTCCGCGTCAATGTGATCTGCCCGGCCGCGCTCAGCCCCATTGCCGAACAATGGGTGAAGGACTTCCCGGAAGAAGCGGAGAAGGTCATGAAGCTGGTCGCGCTCGGCTATCTGGGCGATTGCGCAGAGGACATCGGCCCTGCCGTGCTGTTCCTGGGGAGCGAGGACAGCCGTTATGTGACGGGCCAGACGATCAATGTCGACGGCGGGCAGATGATGTTGTGAGCGGGATGCTCGACCTTTTGGGCCGCACCGCCATCGTCACCGGCGCCGCCAAGGGGCTGGGCCGCGCCTATGCGCATTGGCTCGCCGCCCATGGTTGCGCCGTGGTCGTGAGCAACCGCCCGGCGCCGGACGGCTCATCCTCGGCGCGGGCCGTCGTGGAGGAGATCGTGGCGGCAGGCGGCCGGGCGGTCGCGCATGACGGGCCTGTGCAGATGCCGCAGGCCGCCGCCGAAATGGTGCGGATCGCCGGGCGGCATTTCGGCGCGCCCGACATTTTCGTCAGCAATGCGGGTGTTCAGGCGTTCCGCGATTTCGGCACGGTGATGCTGGAGGAAATGGATGCGTTGCTCGACATCAACCTGCGCGGCGTGCTGGTGGGGCTGAAGGCCGTGTGGCCCGCCATGGTGAAAGCGGGCTATGGGCGGATCGTGCTGACCGGCTCCAGCGCCGGACTGTGGGGACAGGTCGGATCGGCCGATTATGCGGCCTCCAAGGCGGCGATGGTGGGCATCGCGCGTTCCCTGGCGATCGATGTCCCGGCTGGCGCGGACCTGTGCGTCAATGTCGTCGCTCCCGCAGCCTATACGCCTATGTCCTCGGGCAGCATTCCGGCGGAATGGGCCGACTATGCCTCGCCCGATCATGTCGCGCCGGTCGTTGGCTGGCTATGCAGCGACAGATGTTCGACCTCGGGCGGCATCTATCATGCGGGCGCAGGCCATGTCCGCCGCGTCCAGATATTGGAAGGGCCGGTTCGCCAATTGTCGGAAGGCGACATCGACAGCGTGATGCGGGGCCTGACCGCGCAGCCCGAATGGACCAGCTCTTTTGCGTCCGGCGCGGAGATCATGCCGGAACTGGTGAAGGCGATGACAGCATGACCATCGATTTTTCCGGCCAGACGGCCATCGTGACGGGAGCAGGCGGTGGCATGGGGCGCGCCTATGCGCTGGAACTGGCGCGGCGCGGCGCGGCGGTCGTCGTCAACGACTATGGCGGCGGGGTTCTAGGCGAACAGGATGGCAGTTCCGCTCCAGCCGAAGCGGTGGTCGCGGAAATCACGGCGGCGGGTGGGCAGGCGATCGCCAATGGTCTGGCGGTCGGCACGGCGGCGAATGCGCGAGCCATCGTCCAGGCGGCCCTGACTGCCTTTGGACGGATCGACATTCTGGTCAACAATGCCGGCACGGGCATTGCCGGACCCTTCACCGCGCATGAAGACGAGGCGATCGAGCGCCATTATGCGACGAACCTGATCGGGGGCCACCATCTGATGCGCGCCACCTGGCCGCATATGGCGGCGCAGCGTCATGGTCGCATCCTCAACGTCAGTTCCAACGGCGCGCTTGGCGTCGGCGGCAATGCCCCCTATGCTGCGGCCAAGGCGGGCATGCTGGGCCTGACGCTGGACGCCGCGATCGAGGGCAGGCCGCTGGGCATATCGGTGAATGCCGTGATGCCGACATCCTATTCCCGGCTGATCGAGCAGATACCCGATCCCTCCACGGTCGCCTGGTTCCGCGACAATCTGCCGCCTGAGAAGGTGGCGGCGGCAATGGCCTGGTTCCTGAGCCGCGACTGCACCGAGACCGGCCGCATCCTGCTGACGGGCGGCGGTCGCCTGTCGAGCCTGATCTTCGCGGAAACAGGGGAGATTTTCGACGCGGAGATCAGCGCCGAGCGGGTCGCCCAAAGGATCGGGGAGATCGGGGACGAAAGCCTGCTCACGCCCGTGCACAATCAGGCGGAAGCAGGCGCGCGCTATTTCCGCCATCTGCCCTGGACGGCCGCCGACACGCCGGATTTCGGCCCGGACGTGGAAAGAGGCTAAGCGAGGATCAAGCGCGCCGCCGCCCGTGCAGGGTGATGTAGATGGCGGTGCCTATGATCAGCGCCGATCCCACATAGGTGCCGGGCTGCGGCCATTCGCTGAACAGCATATATCCCAGCGCCGTGGTGAAAAGGATGCGGACATAGTCGAGCGGCCCCATCAGGCTCGCTTCTCCCAAGGTCATGCCGCGAATGTAGCAGGCCTGGGACACGACGCCGAGCACGCCCATGGCGGCCAGCAGCAGCGCATCCCCGGCCGTGGGCATGCGCCAGCTGCTCCAGGCCAGCGGTGCGGTGAAGATGAGGCCCAGCAATGTCGACCAGGTGAGAAGCGACAGGTCGCTATGATCGCGCGTCATCTGCTTCACGCTGATCACCGACCAGGAGACGAGCAGCGCGGCCAGCAGCCCCTGGGCCGCCGGCCAGCCGATCAGCGAATGGGCGGAGCCGGGCGCGATGATGATCAGCACCCCGGCAAAGCCCGCCAGCGTGGCGAAGAGCCTTTGCCGATCCAGCTTTTCGCCCAGCAGCAGGGCGGCAAGCGGCACGAGGAACAGGGTGCGGGTGAAGGACAGGGCGTTCGCTTCCGCCAGTCCCAACAGGTGAAAGCTGTTGAAGGCAAGGATGATCGACAGGCTGGTGGCCGCACAGCGCAGGATCATCAGCATCGGCCGGCGCAGCATGAAAGCGCTGCGGGGCCGCCGCAGGATGAAGGGCGCCAATGCGATCAGGCCGACGCCCTGCCGCACGAAATTCTGCGTTGCCGACGAATAGTCGTCGCCCAGCAGCTTCACCAGCGCCATGGCGATGCTGTAGGCAAAGCCGGAGGCCAGCATCCACAGCGCCCCGCGCGCATTGTCGTGATACCCTTGTCCGCCACCGTTCATCCCGCCCCGTTAGACGCACTCGGGACGCGAGGATAGATTATTCGGCAAGTATCGGTTCGGTGATTGGCGATGTGTGATGTACCGGGATTGGATGTCGAAGCGGCTTGGCCATGCCCGCCTTCAATCATCGGCGCCGGACTCCAAAGTCCGGCGCCGGTGACGCTTCGATCAGAATTTGTAGGACAATTCCATCCCATAGGTGCGCGGTTCGCCATAGACGGAGGAGATGTAGCCGGCCTCGTTGTAGATGCCGATCACGCCCACCCGATAATAGCTTTTGGTCAGGTTGTTGACGAAGGCCGCCGCGCCCAGTCCGGTACCGAAGATATTGTCCCAACCCGCGCGCAGGTTGACCAGTTCATATCCCGGTTCGGTCGCCAGCACGTCATTCTTGTCGAGATGCTGTTTGGTGCGATAGCTGACATTGGCGTTGAGGTTGATCGCGCCCGCATTGCCCGACAGGGGGATTTCATAGCTGACATTCGCGCCCATCTGATGATGGGGCGAACCGACCAGCGCGAATTCGCCCGGCTGGCGGCCTTGGCTGATCTCCACGCCGACATAGGAATAGAAGGCGCTGATGTTGAGCGGACCCGCGATGAGGCCCAGTTCCAGCTCGCCGCCATAATTTTTCTGCCGGGCGGTGTTGTCGATGATCGTGTTGACATTGCCCGCGCTGTCGATGGACGATGTCTGCTTCTGGACGTTCTTATAGTCCTGATAGAAGATGGCGAGACTGCTGGTCAGCGTGGCGCCGCCCAGCGGATGGCGCGTCTTGAGCCCCACCTCATATTCCTGCACGGTTTCCGGATCGAAGGGCTGCAATTCTTCGGTCGACGCCGCCCGCAGCGAGAAACCGCCGGAGCGGAAACCGCGCCGGGTCGAGATATAGGTCGTCAGATTCGCGTTCGGTTCATATTGCAGCGTGACGTCCCAGGTGAAGGCGTCCCATTTCTTGCTGTTGGTCTGCGGGCAGTCGGCCAGCGTCGCGGGGACGAAAGAGGTCGTGCCGGTGTCCACGCGGAACAGGCATGTGCCCAGATTGGGGTAATAGGCGAAAATCCGCGCATTGCGCTTGTCGGTCGTGTAGCGGATGCCCGCCGAAACCTTGAACTGGTCGGTAAAGGCATAGGTGCCCGCCGCGAACAGCGCGAAAGTCTTCGCCTTGCCGCTGCCCGCATAGGCATTGAGGAAAGTCGCGGCCGGAGTGTTGAGCGGCAATCCCGAGCCGGCTATCGCCAGTTCCGGGAACTGGCTGGACGTGGAACCATCCTTCCCCTTCTCGACGAAATAATAGGCGCCCAATACATAATCCAGCCGGTTCTCGATCGCTTTGCCCTGGATCTGGAATTCCTCGCTGAACTGTTCGATGCTGCGATAGCGATTTGAATTGATGAGATAGGCGGGCACGCCGTCCAGGTCCATGACCTGGTCGAAGTCCAGCTTGCGATAGCCGACGATATTCTTGAAGGTGATGGTGTCGAGGCTGTAGGTGGTGCGGTTCGTGACGCCCCGGTTCTTCAGCCGTTCAAAAGGCTGGGTCTGATAGGCGTCGAGCGTGCCGCCCGTTCCCGATCCCGATGCGAAGCGATAATGCGGCCGCGCCTGCTGCGCAGCGAACTGGCCGACGACGTCCGATACCGGAATGCCGAAGCCGCGCAGCGTCGCATATCCGGCGATGGCGGGCGCCGCGGGATTGGCGGCGGTGCCGACCAGCGCCGTGCCATGTTCGTTCGTCTTGATATAATCGACGATCGTATTGGATTCGAATTCAGGCGTCGGCGCGAAGCGGATCGAGGTTCGGAAAGTCTGGTAATCCTGATCGTCATAGTCGCGACCGGTCAGAACATCCCTGGTGAAGCCGTCCCGCTTCCTGATCTTGCCCGCGAAACGCACGCCGAGACCTTCCGTAAGGGGCAGGTTCACCATGCCGTAAATGTCGCGCATGTCGTAATTGCCGATCTGGCCGCGCAATTCGGCATGAAAATCGTCCACCGGCTTGTTGGGTTCGATCAGCACCGCGCCGCCGGTCATGTTGCGGCCGAACAACGTGCCCTGCACGCCCTTCAGCACCTGGGTCGATTGCAGGTCGTAGAGCGCGTAGGCGAAGCCGACGCTGCGGGCCTGGACCACTTCAGCGAAATAGGTGCCGACCGGCGGATCGGTGAGCAGTTGCGATTCCTGGGTGCGCTGACCGCGAATGGCGAAGCCCAGCTCGTTCCGGCTGGTGCCCTGGTTGGTGAGGCTGAGCGAGGGCACGCGGCTTTGCAGCCCCAGCGCGTCGCTGACGCCGCTTCGCGCAAGAGAGTCGCCGCTGACGGCGGTGATCGAAATCGGCACGTCCTGCAACGCCTCCTCGCGCCGGCGGGCGGTCACGATGATGTCGGACGCCTGGGCCATGCCCGAGTCCTGCGGTGCGGCGTCCTGCGCGGCGGCTGCGGTGGCGAAGAGCGATGTGGCGGCAAGCAATGCGGACCGGAACATGGTCATCCTTCCTCTCCTGATCGTCCGGCACTGGCGCCGGTCTGGCCGCTGTTGCGGCTCTGGGGAACGATCATGTCGAAAGGATATTTTTACTCAATCGTCCCGAGCGTCGGGACGAGATTGATCGCAGTCATGATATTTGCCCGCGACCCCGTCAGCTTTCCGCGATGAAGCCATGGCCTGCGAGCGGTCCGATCCCCACGACGCCGCCATCGACCGCCAGTTCGACGCCGTTGACGAAGCGGGCCTCGTCGCTGGCGAGGAACAGCACCGCCTGCGCCACGTCCCAGGCGTCGCCCTCAATGCCGAGGGGGCTTACCTTCCGCCGCATCTCGCGCATCTCCTCGGACATGTAACGCGCTGCATGGGGCGTCATGACATGGCCGGGCGCCACGGTGTTCACGCGGATGCCGTCGCGGCCATGCAGCACGCCGATCTCGCGGGAAAGCTGCGCCATCGCCGCCTTGGACGGGCCATAGGCGATCGCCCCCATCGCCCTTATGCCCGCCAGCGAGGAGATGTTGACGATCGATCCCCCGCCGCCGCGCACCATAAGGGGAATGGCCGCCTGGCTCATCAGCATCACGCTGGTCAGATTGGTGGTCAGCGTCCGGTTCCACTGGTCCAGCGTCATGGTTTCGAGCGTGGCCGGTCCCGAAATGCCGACATTGTTGACCAATATGTCGAGCCTGCCGAATGCCGCAACGGCCGCATCGACCAGCTTTCCGCAGACGTCCGGGTCACCGACATCGCCTCCAGCCGCAACGGCGCACCCACCATCGGCTTTGATCCGTTCCACCGTTGTCTGCGCCCGCGCCGGGTCCAGATCGGCGCAAACAAGTCGTGCGCCTTCCGCTGCCATGAGCAGGGCGATGGAACGACCGATACCGACATCATCCCCTTCCGCTCCAGCGCCGGTGACGATCGCCACCTTTCCGGCAAGGCGGTCATAATGGCGGATCGGTTCGGGCATGCGGGCTCTCTCCTCGTCGGTCGCGCAGATGGACCCAAGCGCGTGATCCGTCCAGCGTGCAAGACCTGCTGTTCGCCCAGGGCGAGGCAGATTGACAGGGAGTATTTGCGCATATACCGGCTATTTTCTCTCAGTCATGGCCTTTGATTTCGCCCTTGTCGCGCTGCCCGGCGCCTATTTCAGCAGCATCGGCGCGCTCGTGGACAGCTTCCTGATCGCCCGCGACCGGGTGGAGCATGTTTTCGCCGGCGAAGACCAGATGCGCATGGAAACGAAGCTGCATATCCTCTCCGCCGACGGCGGGCCGGTCGTGCTGGGCGACGGCCGATCCTTTCCGGTCGACGGCCCCGCGAACCGGGATGAACCGATGGCTTTCATCTGGCTGCCCGCCTTCCGCGCCGGGGGGCGCGAGCCATTGGAACGCCGCCTGGCGGAGGCAGGTCCGCTGCTCGACTGGCTCCGCCGCCAATCGGCGATGGGCGCGGTGATCGGCGCCAGCGGAGCGGCTTCCACCCTGTTGATGGCGGGCGGTTTCACCGCCGATCTTGCGGTTCCGGTGGCGCGGGCGATGCAGCCGCTGACCCGCATGCTTTTCCCCCGCCAGCCGTTCGAGGAGCGGTTTGGGTTGGTGGATCACGGCCATCTGCTGATCGGCAACGGCATGGGCAACGACCTGCAACTGATCATCCGGGTGCTGGAGCGGATGATCTCCCCCGACATTGCCCGATGGCTCTCCTCGATCGTGGGGCAGGACTATGAGGAGAAGGAACTGCTGGCGCCCGACCCTTTGGTCGCCCGCGCGCAATTGTGGATCGAGCAGCGTTTCACCGGGCCGATCAACATGGCCGAACTGGCGGGGCATCTGTCGACCAGCCCGGCGACGCTCAACCGCCGCTTTCACAAGGCGCTGGGCCTGTCGCCCAAGGCCTATGTCGGGCAGCTTCGCTTTCAGGCGGCGGTGCGCATGCTCGAAAAATCCACGCGATCGGTGGACCGCATCGCGCAACTGGTCGGCTATTCGGACAGCCGACTGTTTCGGGCGATGTTCCGCCAGCATGCCGGCATGACCGCTAGCGAATGGCGGGCGAAACCGCGGCGAAAATGAAGCCTGACTGACAGGCCCCGCCCTGTTCGGGAGGGGCCTGGCCCCGATCAGCCATTGCCGCCTACGGCATGGTGGGCGGCGATCCATCCGAAAATGAAGGACGCGCCGATGCTCGCGCCCGCCGCCGGGTAGCAGCGGCCCATCACCGAAGCCGTGGAATTGCCGGTGGCGTAGAGACCCTCGATCACCGATCCGTCAGCGCGCAGGACACGGGCATTCTCGTCGGTCACGACACCGCCCGACGTGCCGACGTCGCCGGGCACGATCTCCATGACGTAGAAGGGCGGCTTGTCGATCTTGCCCAGATTGGGGTTCGGTTTGACCGTCGGATCGCCAAAGCAATTGTCATAGCCGCGCCCGCCCCGGTTGAAGTCCAGATCCTTGCCGGTCTCGCAATAACCGTTGAACTTCTCGATCTCCGCGTTCAGCCCGGCGGGATCGATGCCGGTGATGCGCGCCAGTTCCTCGATCGAATCCGCCTTCTTCATCATGCCGCTGTCCAGCCAGGACTGCGGCGTCTTGCCGGGCGGATAATAGCCCCAGGCGTAGCGCTTGCGGTGGCGGCTATCCAGGATGACATAGGCAGGCACGTCATTGCGGTACAGCCGCTGGCCATTCTCCATATAGGAGCCGCTTTCGTTCAGGATGCGGCGGCCATGGCGGTTGACGATGATGCAATGCGGCTTGGAAATGTCCGTATTATGCATGTTCGCCGGTCCGCCTTCGGGCACGACCGTGCCGGGAACCCACCAGGCCTGGTCCATCAGGTCCAGTGCGGCGCCATGTCTTTCGGCAATCTGGATCAGCTCTCCGGTGTCGCCGGGATTGGCGTTGGTCCATTCCACCGAACTGGGTTGAGGACCATATTGCTTGCGCATCTCCGCATTGCGGGAAAAACCGCCCGCATTGATCAGCACGCCATCGCGGGCGCCGATGCGCAATGTCCTGCCGCCATGCTCCGCGATGACGCCGACGATCCTGCCGTCTTCCTCGATCAGCTCGGTGACGCCATGCTCCGTGCGCATGTCGACGCCGGCCTTGTCCGCCAGCATCAGCAGACGCCCCTGCAATGCGCCACCGAAGCTGAGTATCGGTTTTCCGCGCCTGGCGACGACACGCATGCGCCATAGCAGCTTCAGCCCCTCCCACATGCCGCGGGGGGTCCGCGTGGCGAGGCCGATAATACCCGCCTTGTCCGTCGGCAGCGGCATCACCATCGGCCCGAGCCGCAGCTTGTCGAACAGCGGCCCCATCTCCCGCGCATCCAGCATCGGCGCGCCGATGGAGCGGCTGCGCGTCACGCCGCCGGGCCGGTCGTCATAATAGTCCGACCAGCCTTCGGTGTGCAGCCACTTCATGCCCTGATCTTCCAGCCATTTCAGCATGACCGGCCCGTTGCGCAGATAGGCCTCCTTGCGCTCCGGCGTGGCGCCCGGCCCGCCATCGTTGCCGACGGTCGCATCCATATAGGTGCGGGCCATCTCATGGCTGTCCTTGATGCCCTTGGCCCTGATGATGTGATTGTTGGGCACCCACAGCACGCCCCCGGACATGGCGGTGGAACCACCCAGCCTGTCGGTCTTCTCCAGGATCAGCGGCGTTTTGCCGATGGACTTCAGGTACAGCCCCGCCGCCATCGACCCGCCGCCCGAACCGATGATGACGAAGTCGGCAACCTCGTCGAACTTCGTCTCGTCCATTCAGTCCGCCTTCCCCATATAGTCATGATAGACGTGGTGGAAATTGCTGATCTCCACCTCCTGAACGGGATTGGTCCGGGCGGTCCTGAAGGCCTGCGACTTCATGCCCTTCTGCACTTCCTCCATATTCTGGAAGTCCTGCTCCAGGACGAGGCCCCAATTGAGGGCGCGCCATTGGCCGTCGCTGCCGTCGCCGCCGTCTTCCACCTCGACCTTGGGCTCGGCGCCCGGCGCGTAACGCTCCAGCACATTGACTTCGAAGATGCACTTGTCCGGGTCGTCGCCATAGGGGCGGGCGCGATAGAAGAGCACATTGGTCGCCTGTTGCAGGAAGACGAGGTTGGGGAAGATGTTCCAGTCGGTCCCCGCCTTCATCAACTGCTCCCCGCTGATCGCCGGAAAGGGACGGCCGCTCCTGGCCGATTCCTCCGCATGGAACTGGGCGAAGGCGCCGTAGAGCGCGAAGGGATCGACGCCCTCGGGCAATTCCATCAGGCGCTTGCCCGCCGCCAGCATTTCCTGCGTGGTGGTCGCCTGGAGCGTGTCCCAGATTTCCTTGTTGAACTCGTAGAAACCCTTGCGGATGTCGCCGCTCTGGTCGCTGACGCGCGGGCTGGGCAGGCCGAACAGCGCGGTCGGCGCATAGCCGAACATCGCATGTTTCCCATAGGCCTTGGAATAGGTGTAATCGTCCTGGTAGGCGAGCAGCTGGCGGTGCGTCGTCTGCACATGATAGCCCTCCATGAAGGCCTCCTGCGCGGTCTTCCAGTTGCAGGGCATGATGATGCGCTTGCGCCAGGCATAGCGCATATGCTCGATCTCGAACGGGTCGAGGATCGTCTTGGCCTCGCCCAGGAAATCCTCCAGGCTTTCGCTGTCCGGGTCCATGTTGATGAAGACCCAGCCGCCCCATTGCCCGACCTTCACCCTTTGCAGGGCAACGTCCTCGTCCGGCAGGGCATCGCCCCAGTCGTGGCGGTCGACAATCTCTGTCGGTTTGCCGTCCAGGCTCCACTGCCAGCCATGATATTTGCAGTGGAACTTGCCCATCCGGCCGCAGCCTTCCGTCAGGCGGCGGCCCCGGTGGGGGCAGACGTTGAAATAGGCGGCGATGGTCCCGTCCTTCTGGCGGACGACCGCGATCGATTCATCCGCGATGTCGTAGGTGTAGAAATCGCCGGGATTGGGAATCTCTTCGGCGCGGCAGGCGACCTGCCATATCTTGGGCCAGAGCCGTTCCTTTTCCAGCCGCACATAGTCGCGCGAAATATAGGCGTCGACCGGGATGCGATCGGCCGTCACCGCGACTTTCTGCCTCGAAACGCTGATCATTTCGTTCATTGTCCGATCCTCTCCTTGGCGGGACGCTTCAGCCTTTCAGCCTTTTGCGGGGCCCTGGGGGAAACGCATGTCGAATACGCCTTCCGCAATACGGTTGAGCAGCACTTCTATCGCGCCGCCTGCAATCATCCACCCCCGCGTGCGGCGCAGGCAATATTCGACCAGGCTGTCCTGGCTGTAGCCCGCGCCGCCCATGATCTGGATCGCCTCATTGGCGCATTCGAAACCGGCGCGGTTGCACGCGACCTTGGCAATGGCGGTCTCTTCCGGCGAAGGCAGGCCCGCGTCGGCATTGGTCGCCGCACGATACAGCAGCAACTGGGCCGCATCGAGTTTCAGCTTCATTTCCGCAAATTTCCACTGCAACCCCTGAAATTCGCACAGCGCCTTGCCGAACTGTCTGCGCGTCTTGGCATGCTCGACCGCCGCGTTGAAGGCGTAGCGGCCGAGCGCAAGGCTGCGCGCCGTGTTGCCGATGCGTTCGACGTTGAAGCCCGACATCTGCTTCTTGAAGCCGCCCGGCCCCAGCAGTACCTTGTCCTTGGGCACATAGACATTGTCGAAGAACAGCGGGTTCCATTCCTCGCCCGACAGGAAACGGATCGGCTTGCCGAAGCTGAAGCCTTCCTGGCCGCGCTCGATCAGCACCGATCCGATATTGCCGGTGCCCGGCCCATAGCGGACATAGACCAGGAACACGGTGGCATGGGTGCCGTGGGTCGTGAAGATCTTCTGCCCGGTGATGCGGTAGCCATCGCCATCCTCCACTGCCGTGGTGGTCAGCTCTGTCACGGCGGAACCGGCATTCGGCTCCGTCATGGCGACCGAAATCAGCCCCTCGCCGCGTAGCAGGGGGGCCAGATATTGTTCCTTCTGCGCGTCGGTGGCGAACTGGGCGAAAGTGCGGATCGCCCCGAAATTGCCCGCCTGCACGACATCCGCAGACCGGGGGCACACCGACGCGATCGTCTCGATCGCGATGACCGCGTCCATCAGGCTTCCGCCCAGACCGCCCTTGTCCTCCGGCACGGTGATGCCGATCAGGCCCTGTTCGGCCATCATCCTGGCCACGTCCCACGGATAATCGTCGCTATGCGCGCGCTCCAGCGCTCCGGCGGCCAGATGGCGCTGCGCGAAGGCGGCTACCGCGTCGCGGAACATGGTCTGCTCTTCATTCAGGTCGAACTGCATTCGATCGCTTCCCATAGGGCGGCTCATATGCCGCGGATAAACTGCTATCCTCGACCTAATCGGGGATGATCGCGATGCGAAGATTACCGCTGCGATCCTTCACATTTACGATGCATCGCCGCCGCCCGCCGCCCCAGCTTGACAGTTATGACCGGCAAATAGCTTGTGGGGACAGGTTTCAGACGCATTTTCAAGACAGGGCCCCTCGATCCAGCCATGACCCAGATCAATGACAAGATCTCCACCCGCATCGAAGGCGATATAGGTTTCATCGTCAGCGACAATCCGCCTGTGAACGCGCTGGGCATCGGCGTCCGGCAGGGACTGGTCGGCGCGCTGGAAGAACTGAACGCCGACCCGGGCGTGAAGGCTATCGTGCTTTATTGCGCGGGACGGACCTTCTTCGCGGGCGCCGACATCACCGAATTCGGCAAGCCGCGCCAGTCGCCCACCCTGCAGGACATCATCGCCGCGCTGGAAAGCTCAGCCAGGCCGGTGGTCGCCGCGATCCACGGCACCGCGCTGGGCGGCGGGCTGGAGACGGCGCTGGGCTGCGCCTTCCGCGTCGCGATCCCTTCCGCCCGGATGGGCCTGCCCGAAATCAACCTGGGCCTGTTCGCAGGCGGCGGCGGCACGCAGCGGCTGCCGCGCCTGATCGGTCCGGAAAAAGCGCTGGAGCATGTGCTGTCCGGCAAGCCGGTGGGCGCCAGGCAGGCATTGGAGCTGGGCATTGTCGATGCCGTGGAGGAAGGCGATCCCGCCGTCATCGGCGCCGCCTTCGCCCGCCGCGTGATCGACGAAAACATCCCTGCCGTGCCGGTGCGCGACCGCGACGAGAAGCTGGCGGCGACCCGCGCCGATCCTTCGGCCTTCGACGCGCTGGCGAAGAAGCTGACGGCGCGCAGCAAGGGCCAGGCCGCGCCGCAGGCCAATATCGATTCGATCCGCCGCTCCTTCACCATGAGCCTGGACGAAGCGCTGGCGATCGACGCCGCCGCCAATCGGGAACTGATGGCGGGCAGCCAGTCGCGCGCTCTGCGTCACCTTTTCTTTGCCGAACGGGAAGCCGCCCGCATCCCCGGCCTGCCGGAAACCGCAAAGGCGCGGCCCGTGCAGAAAGCCGCGATCATCGGCGCGGGCACCATGGGCGGCGGCATCGCCATGTGCTTTGCCGGGGCCGGGGTGCCCGTCACCGTGGTCGACACGACGCAGGAAGCGCTGGATCGTGGTCTGGAGCGGGTGAAGGGCAATTACGCCACCTCGGTCAAGCGCGGGTCCATCGGTCAGGCGCAGATGGACGAGCGCCTTGCGCTGATCGCGGGCGCCACCGACCGCGCGGCGGCGGCCGACGCGGACATCGTGATCGAGGCGGTGTTCGAGGATATGGACGTCAAGAAGGAGATTTTCACCGATCTGGAAAAGCGGGTGAAGCCCGGCACCATCCTTGCCTCCAACACCTCGGCGCTCGACGTGGATGAGATCGCGTCGGTGCTGGAGCGTCCGCAGGATTTCGTCGGCATGCATTTCTTCTCGCCCGCCAATGTCATGAAGCTGCTGGAGGTCGTGGTGGCCCGGCACAGCAGCCCCGAGGCGATCCTGACCGCGATGGCGGTGGGCAAGACGATCGGCAAGGTGCCGGTCTGGTCGGGCAATTGCGACGGCTTCATCGGCAACCGCATGGTCGCCAAGCGCTCCGCACAGGCCGAACGGCTGTTGCAGCAGGGGGCCTTCCCGCAACAAGTCGACGCCGCCCTCACCAATCTGGGCTTCCCGATGGGGCCGCTGACCACGAACGACATGTCCGGCCTGGACATCGGTTATTCGATCCGCAAGCGCCGCGGCACCCCCTTCCCTATTGCCGACGCCATCGTCGAGAGCGGGCGGCTGGGACAAAAGACGGGCGCAGGCTATTATCGCTACGAACCGGGCGACCGCACGCCCCATCCCAGTCCGGAGACGGAGGCGCTCATCATCGCGACATCGGAAAAGCTGGGCATCACCCGCCGCGACATAGCGGAGGAGGAAATGGTGCAGCGGCTGCTGTTCCCGCTGATCAACGAAGGCGCGCGCATCCTGGAAGAAGGCATCGCGCTGCGGGCGTCCGACGTCGATCTGGTGTGGATCAACGGATATGGCTGGCCCCGGCATCTGGGTGGGCCCATGTTCTATGCGGACGAAACCGGCCTGGCGACGATCGTCGCCAAGCTGCGCGAGATGGCGGCCGAAACGCCGGGCGATCCGTCGCTGCAACCCGCCGCGCTTCTGGTAGAGCTGGCGGACGGGGGCCAGAACTTCGCCGACTGGCAGAAAAGCCGCGCCGCGGCCTGAACGAGACAGAGAATATTACAGGGATTTTTCGGAGACGATTATGAGCGACAACGAGTTTCAGCGCGACATCGACTATAGCGAGTTCGACTTCTTCAAGGTCGAAATCGCCGAGGACGGCGTCACCACCGTCACGATGAACGATCCCGACAAGCTGAATGCGGTGGGACCGCATAATCATTGGCAGTTGGAGGATATCTGGCTGAAGCTGGCGCGCGACGAGCGCGTCAAGGTCATCGTGCTGACCGGCGCGGGCAAGGCCTTTTCCGCTGGCGGGGACATCAAGCTGATGGCCGAACGCGCCCAGACCGAATATGGCCTGAAATATGCGTTGCGCGTGCCGATCAACACGCTGCGCATCTGGGACCAGATATTGATGACGCCGCAGCCGATCATCGCGGCGGTCAATGGCGACGCCATCGGCCTTGGCACGTCGCTGTTCGCCTTCTGCGACATGAGCATCGTCGCGGAGGATGCGAAACTGGGCGACACCCATGTGCGCGTCGGCTTGGTGACGGGCGACGGCGGATCGGTGATGTGGCCGCTGCTGGTCGGGCCGCAAAAGGCCAAGGAATATCTGATGCGCGGCAAGCTGCTGAACGGCAGGAAGGCCGAGGAGATCGGCCTGGTCAACTATGCCTTCCCCAAGGAGCAGGTGCTGGAGGAAGCGCTGAAGATCGCGCGCGAGATCGCCGGACAGCCGATGTGGGCGGTCCGCTGGTCCAAGGCGGCGGTCAACAAGTGCATCCGCGATCAGGTGAACCTGACGGGCGAATTGTCCATCGCCTATGAAGCGATGACGATGCTGACGCAGGATTACAAGGAAGCGACGACCGCCTTCGCCAACAAGGAAAAGCCGGTCTTCAAGGGATATTGATCGCCATGGCCGCCTATCGCGACGCGGACAGCATAAGCACCGTCGCCGCGATCGGCGGCGGCGTGATCGGCAATGGCTGGGTCGCTGCCTTTCTGGGCAGCGGCCGGGCCGTGCGCCTTTACGATCCGATGCCCGGCGCGGGCGAACGCACCCGCGCCCATGTTGCGGGCGCATGGGACCAGATGGTCGAACTTGGGTTGGCCCAGGCCGACGACGACTGGTCTGTGCGCCTTTCGGTCCACGACACGGTGGCCGACGCGCTCGCAGGCGCGGATTTCGTCCAGGAAAGCACCCCCGAACGCACCGAGGTCAAGCAGGCGCTGTTCGCTGATCTCGACCGGCTGGCGCCCGCGGATGTGCTGATCGCCAGCAGCACGTCGAGCCTGCCCGTCACCGAGTTGCAGGCCGGCCTTGCGACCGCCGATCGTTTCGTGCTGGGCCATCCGTTCAATCCGGTGCACCTGATCCCGCTGGTCGAAGTGGGCGGCGGCGAATGGACCGCAGAAGAAGCGGTCGACACCGCCTTCGCCCTCTATGCCGCCATGGGCAAGCAGCCGATCCGGCTGAAGCGCGAGATATTCGGCCATATCGGCAACCGGCTGACCGCCGCCATGTTCCGGGAGGCGGTGCGGCTGGTGGCGGAGGGTTATGCCAGCGTCGGTGACATCGACAAGGCGATGAAACACAGCTTCGCGCTCAAATGGGCGATCCAGGGGCAGTTCACCACCTTCCACACATCGGGCGGCGCGGGCGGTCTGGCCGAATTCCTTCCCAAATTCGGGCCGGGCATCGTCAGGCGCTGGGAAAGCATGGCCGATCCGCCGCTGGCCGACCCGGCCTTGCAGGCGATGCTGGTCGAGCAGATGGAGGAAGCCGCTGCCGGGCGAAGCGTGGCGGAAATCGCCGCCCGGCAGGATGAGAAGCTGATGCAGATGCTGAAGCTGCTGGCGCCGGACAATGAGCAATAATAGCCGAAAGTAGACGAAAATCATCCCACCCTACCGATCCCGGCCATGATAATATGGTCCCGTCCCGGCGCCTCCAAAGGTTGGCCGGTCCGAGTGGAGAGGAAGGAAGAGATGACCGTCGATGTGATCAATCGCCCGGAAGCCGAAGACCTGCATGTGCAGGATGTCGTCGCGGCGGGCGAACTGGAAAGCTGCAACCATCTGCTGGACGACCCGGAAGCGCTCAACCGCTTCTACGAGGAGAAGGGCTATATCCTGCTGCGCGGCGTGTTCGATAGGGATACGGTGGCGCGCGCGCGGGATGAAATGCTCGCGGTCGCTGCTCAGATGGGGCTGGTCGAGCCGGGCGATCCCACTGGCAAGTGGACGGGCAAGCCTTCGGTCGGCGGCATGGAGGAAAGCGATCTCTATGCCGGGATCGCCGCCCGTCTGATCGAGGACCCGGCCAATCAGGCGGTGATGGAAAAGGTGCTGGGTGAACCGGCCTGCTCCGTCCCGATCGTGCAATATCGGACCTATCCGCCCCAGAGCAAGCTGGGCACCGTGCATCAGGACGGCTTCTACAGCCCCGGCATTCAGGATTATCGCCCGGTCTGGGTGTCGCTGACCCCCTGCACCCGC
This sequence comes from Sphingobium sp. PNB, assembly GCF_019873065.1. NCBI lineage: Bacteria > Pseudomonadati > Pseudomonadota > Alphaproteobacteria > Sphingomonadales > Sphingobiaceae > Sphingobium > Sphingobium sp. PNB. The sequence continues at coordinate 1,027 of NZ_JAINEZ010000007.1, read as the reverse complement.
GACATGGGCGGGCTGGCGCTGGCGGTTGGCCAGAACAAGCGCGGCTATTTCCACAATGTCGGCAAGCCCAATCCCTTTCCGATCCCGCGCGACGCGATCCCGGCGGAAAGCTGGGCGACGACCGACTATATGCCGGGGGACGTGCTGGTCGTGCATCCGTGCACGCCGCATTGCGGCCTTCCCAATAATAGCGACCGGCTGCGCGTCTCCTTCGACTCGCGGGTGCAGTCCGCCGCCAACCCCAGCGCCATCGCGGCCACCGTCAAGTCCTTCACGCCCACGACCGTCACCGTGGATGCGGATCGCGTCGGGGAGATCACGCTGAATATCGACAAGGACAGCTATTTGCGCCCCATCGATCCGGGCGTGCGCGAGAGCTTCGATGGCTTCGTCACCTATATGAAGCCCGGCATGCGGCTGGTCGTGGTGCGGGATGGCGACCGCGCCGTCATGCTGCGCAAGGCGGCGGAGGGATAAGGGCAAGGCGATGAACGATGCCGTGAAGCTGTTGACGCGCATGTTCGGCTTCACGGAAGAAGGCCGGCACCGTCCCGACATCTTTCCTGTCGGAGGCGAAAGCCGGCCGTCGCCGGCGGACTATTTCCATCCCGATGTCGTGCACAGCCTGTTCGGCCCCAGCGGCACGAAGGAGACGCTGGTCGGGCGCGACGCCTTTCTCGCATTCGCGGCCTCCTGCGCGGAGGCTCTGGCGGAAAGGCGGGACGAGATCATCGCCATCACCTGCGTCGACCGGCAATGCGCCTTCGTCCACGCCCGCGCCTACCGCAAAAGCGCGGCGAATGGCGAGGACATCCATTATGAATGGGCCATGCTCTACCGCGTGGAGCAGGGCCTGATCACCTATGGCGCCGACATGCTGGATGCCCCCGCGCAGGCCTTTTGGGGGCGAGTCCGTCAGAGGCCTAATCCCAGTTCGACTTTCTAGGCGGCGTGGACAAATTCAGGACTCGCTGAACTGAGTAATTTGGGTGGAATCAGGACATTCCCCCTCCCGCAGGCGGGAGGG